>NZ_JAMYQF010000013.1:0-128873 GCF_040320745.1 Mesorhizobium sp. M0621
TCAAGGTTCGACGAAAACTCGCCAATCTCAACGCCGATTATCTCGAAAATCTCATCCGTCAAAAATCAACGTTAACCTGAAGCGATTCCCCTGGCATTGTCGGAAGCCCACATATGGGTTTGAAAAGAACGCTTGCCAAATCGATAAGTATCCACTTATGCTTTTGTCATGATCGAAGCAGAGATTTTCCGCGCCCTGGCCGACCCGACGCGCCGCGCCGTCTTTGAGCGGCTCGCCGCTGGTGAAATGACGGTATCGGAATTGCGCACCGGCATGACGGTGTCGCAACCGGCGGTGTCGCAGCACCTGGCGGTGCTGCGCGGCGCCGGCCTGGTGGTCGAACGGCGTGCCGGCCGCAACGCCTTTTACCGCGCCGACCCGCAGGGGCTCGCACCCTTGCTCTCCTGGATCGAGCGCTACCGGACCTTCTGGCCGGAACGCATCGAAAGACTGAAGGCGGTTTTGAAGGACATGGACCAATGACGAACGTTCGATCGATGAAGGCCGACCAAAACCATCGCGAAATCTCTCCCGATGCGATCGAGTTCGAGTACGACCTTGCCGAGCCGCCGGAGAAGGTATGGCGGGCCCTGACCGTGCCGGAGCTGCTCGCCGCCTGGATGATGCCGAACGACATCAGGCCGGAGACCGGCAATCGTTTTGCCTTCGCCGGGCCGGATGCACCGATCGAATGCGAAATCCTCGACGCCGAGCCGGAGAAGCTGCTGCGCTATTCCTGGCGGGAGCAGCCAGGCGACGCCGCGCGGCAGGATCCGCTCGACAGCCCATTGGACAGCCCATTGGACAGCATTGTCACCTTCACACTTGCCCGAACCGTTTCCGGCGGCACTCATCTGCGCATCGTTCATGACGGCTTCGCCCGCAAGGCAATGCCCGCGATCGCCATGGCGGGCGCCAGCTGCCGGCTTTCGCTCGACGCAAACGGTTCATGCAAGCCAATCGCCGCGAACACGCCTCGCCGCTTGCTGCGTGCAGCCTGAACAAGGACGATGGAGAGAAGATCATGAGCGGTGCTGCCAGCCTGGTGCCGATGGTAATCGAGCAATCGAGCCGCGGCGAACGCGCCTTCGATATCTTTTCGCGACTGTTGCGCGAACGCATTGTCTTCATCAATGGCGAGATCAACGACGACATCTCGGCGTTGGTCTGCGCGCAGTTGCTGTCGCTGGAATCGGACAATCCCGACAAGGAGATCTCGCTCTACATCAACTCGCCGGGCGGCGTGGTGACAAGCGGCTTCGCCATCTACGACACGATGCAATACATCAGCTGCCCGGTGTCCACCGTGTGCATGGGCTTTGCCGCCTCGATGGCCTCGTTCCTGCTGATGGCAGGCACAGCCGGGCGTCGTATCTCACTGCCGAATGCCACCATCCTGCTGCATCAGCCGCTGGGCGGGTTCCAGGGCCAGGCCTCCGACATCCAGCGCCATGCCGAGCGCATCATCCAGACGAAACGGCACATGGCCGAACTCTATGCGCAGCATTGCGGCCGCACCTATGAAGAAGTCGAACGCACGCTGGACCGCGACCACTTCATGACCGCCCGCGAGGCCCAGGCCTGGGGCATCGTCGACCACGTTTTCGACACGCGCAAAAAGGCGGCATAAAACCAGGGCCGGTTTCTTGCCGGCTCTCATGCATGTCGCCCAAAAGTGGCCCCGGTTTGAATCCGTTCAAACGCGACGCGCTTTGGACGATTTGACGATGCCGGTCTGGTCCCATCGCCGGCACGCCACTATAGTCCTGGGATGACTTACACTCATCCGCCCAGAACATTGCACCGTGTCATCGCAATTGTAGCGCTCGCGTGTCTCTTGAGCGGCACGGCCTTCGCCGACGACAGCTTGGCGCAGGCGCATAAAGGCGCCCTGCCCGGCGTGACCGGCGATTATCGCATCGCCCAGCCGGCTCCTCGGCCCGAACCCGATGACGCATTTCCCGGCAACGGCAATGGCCAGTTCAAGATCGGCGATACGGATGTCAGGATTTCCGGCAGCATCACCGTCGATGTCGGCGCCGGCTCAATCGGGCAGCCGCGCCACTGATAGTGGTGCCGGCGTGCTGCGCTGGCATATCGCCAACAAGACAATCCGCACATAAAGCGGCCCCGCCGTGCTTTGCGCAAACGGACGGGGCCTTTTTGGATCTCAAATCCAACTTCTACCGGGGGCGTACTGCCGGCATTTGATTTCGGATGCAACGCGGCGTCAGCCGACGATCCGACTGCAGTCTCTGATTTTTACGGGGTATGGCAGGTCACGGTTTGTCGGGTGGCGCAGACGCTAAACCCTGGCACTTATGCCTGCCGCCGCTCCAGTAACAACTGGAACCCTGTGGGACGATCCGGTGGCGTCATAGCTCCGCTCCTTTTTGTCCATTGCGACGTTGTCGTCCGAAGCACAAATCGCTAATGCCTGCGGCGTCTCGCAGGCCGCCTCCGGGCGGCGAGACCATCGAAAGACGGCCGGCTTCGTTGACTGCCGAAGCTTGCCTCCAGGAACGGGCGCGCGTCAAGCTTCAATAGCCGGTTACCGAAAAATGTGATCGCCGGGAGGTTACGTGCAAGTCAGTTTTTGCACAGCTTTGTCAGGAGCGTGTTCGGTCTTTGTTCTTTCTACTTGCCCGTTCACGCGAAAGACGCTTAAACGCTTTTGTCGGGAATTGTGGCGTCTCTCGACGTGGCGGCAAAACTACCTACATAGGGGATGGTTGGGAAAACCCGCCATTCCAGGAAATTCCAGATTCTGAGGCGGCGACCGGCGATGGCCGACCATAAATATCTTTCCATTCGCGGGGCGCGCGAACACAATCTGAAGAATGTCGATCTCGACCTGCCGCGTGACAGCCTGATTGTCATGACCGGCTTGTCGGGTTCCGGCAAGTCGTCGCTTGCCTTCGACACCATCTATGCCGAAGGCCAGCGCCGCTATGTCGAAAGCCTTTCGGCCTACGCACGGCAATTCCTCGAAATGATGCAGAAGCCGGATGTCGACCAGATCGACGGCCTGTCGCCTGCCATCTCGATCGAGCAGAAGACCACCTCGAAGAACCCGCGTTCGACGGTCGGCACCGTCACCGAGATCTACGACTACATGCGCCTGCTGTTTGCGCGCGTTGGCATTCCCTATTCGCCGGCCACCGGCCTGCCGATCGAGAGCCAGACAGTTTCGCAGATGGTCGACCGCGTGCTGGCGGTCGAGGAAGGCACCCGCCTGTTCATCCTGGCGCCGATGGTGCGCGGCCGCAAAGGCGAGTACCGCAAGGAACTGCTGGAGCTGCAGAAAAAGGGCTTTCAGCGCGTCAAGGTCGATGGCGTCTTCTATGAAATCGCCGACGTGCCGGCGCTGGACAAGAAGTACAAGCATGACCTCGACGTCGTCGTCGACCGCATCGTCGTGCGCGGCGATCTGGCGACACGGCTTGCCGACTCCATCGAAACCGCACTGAAGCTGGCCGATGGGTTGGCGGTCGCCGAATTCGCCGACAAGCCGCTCGACTCCAGCCAGACCGGCGAGGATTCGGTCAATAAGTCGAAGAACGAGACGCATGAGCGCATCCTGTTCTCGGAAAAATTTGCTTGCCCGGTCTCCGGCTTCACCATTCCGGAAATCGAACCGCGCTTGTTCTCGTTCAACAATCCGTTCGGCGCCTGCCCGACCTGCGACGGTCTCGGCAGCCAGCGCGCCATCGACGGCAATCTGATCGTGCCGGACGAAAACATCTCGCTGCGCGACGGCGCCGTCAGCCCCTGGGCCAAATCGACCTCGCCCTATTACGCGCAGACGCTGGAAGCGCTCGGCAAGGCTTATGGCTTCAAGCTCGGCGACAAGTTCAGGGATCTGACCGAGGAGGCAAAGGAAGCCATCCTGCGCGGCACCGGCGAGCGCGAAATCACCTTCCAGTATGATGACGGCCTGCGCTCCTACAAGACCACCAAGACCTTTGAAGGCGTCATTCCCAATCTCGAGCGGCGCTGGAAAGAGACCGAATCCGCCTGGATGCGCGAAGAAATCGAGCGCTTCATGTCGGCCACGCCCTGCCCGGTTTGCAAGGGCTACCGCCTGAAGCCCGAGTCGCTGGCCGTGAAAATCGCCGGCAAGCACATCGGCGAAGTCACCGAGCTTTCCATCCGCAAGGCCGACCAGTGGTTCACCGACCTGCCTGCATCGCTCAACGACAAGCAGAACGAGATCGCGGTTCGGGTCTTGAAGGAGATTCGCGAGCGGCTGCGCTTCCTCAACGATGTCGGGCTCGACTATCTCACTTTGTCGCGCAATTCCGGCACGCTGTCGGGCGGCGAAAGCCAGCGCATCCGGCTGGCGTCGCAGATCGGCTCCGGTCTCACCGGCGTGCTCTATGTGCTGGACGAGCCGTCGATCGGCCTGCATCAGCGCGACAATGCGCGCCTGCTCGATACGCTCAAGCACCTGCGCGACATCGGCAACACGGTGATCGTCGTCGAGCATGACGAGGACGCCATCCTGCATGCCGACTATGTCGTCGACATGGGTCCGGCCGCCGGCATCCATGGCGGCGAGATCATCGCCCAGGGCACGCCGCAGCAAGTCATGGCCAATCCCAATTCGATCACCGGCAAATATTTGTCGGGCGCGCTCGAAGTGGCGACGCCCGGCGCGCGCCGCGAGGCGAAGAAAAACCGCCGCCTGAAAATCGTCGGCGCGCGCGGCAACAATTTGAAGAACGTCACCGCCGAAATCCCGCTCGGCACCTTCACCGCTGTTACCGGCGTGTCGGGCGGCGGCAAGTCGACCTTCCTGATCGAGACCCTGTTCAAGGCCGCCTCGCGCCGCATCATGGGCTCGCGCGAGCACCCGGCCGATCATGACCGCATCGAGGGTCTCGAATTCCTCGACAAGGTCATCGATATCGACCAGTCACCCATCGGACGAACCCCGCGCAGCAATCCCGCCACCTATACCGGCGCCTTCACGCCGATCCGCGACTGGTTCGCCGGCCTGCCCGAAGCCAAGGCGCGTGGCTATCAGCCCGGCCGCTTCTCGTTCAACGTCAAGGGCGGCCGCTGCGAAGCCTGCCAGGGCGACGGCGTCATCAAGATCGAGATGCATTTCCTCCCCGACGTCTACGTCACCTGCGACGTCTGCCACGGCAAGCGCTACAACAGAGAGACGCTCGACGTTCTGTTCAAGGGGAAGTCGATCGCCGACGTGCTCGACATGACCGTCGAGGAAGGCGTCGATTTCTTCGCCGCCGTGCCCGGCGTGCGCGACAAGCTCGACACGCTGAAGCAGGTCGGCCTCGGCTATATCCATATTGGCCAGCAGGCGACGACGCTGTCGGGCGGCGAAGCGCAGCGCATCAAGCTCGCCAAGGAACTGTCGCGCAAGGCGACCGGCAAGACGCTCTACATTCTCGACGAGCCGACCACCGGCCTGCATTTCCACGACGTCGCCAAGCTGTTGGAAGTGCTGCATGAGTTGGTCGACCAGGGCAACACGGTGGTCGTCATCGAGCACAATCTCGAGGTGGTCAAGACCGCCGACTGGGTGCTCGACCTCGGCCCCGAAGGCGGCGACGGCGGCGGCGAACTGGTCGCCTCCGGCACGCCGGAAGCGATCGTGCGCGAGAAGCGCAGCTACACCGGCCAATTCCTCAAGGAGCTGCTGGAGCGGCGCCCCGGAGGCAAGCGCGAAGCGGCGGAGTGATGATCGGACCGGTTAGCGCCTAGGAGAGCTTTTGAATGACAATCAGAAGGGCGCGGGCTGGTGATCTCCAGACAGTCATCTCGCTGACTGAAGCAGCCTATGCCCCCTACACTGCCCTGTTCGGCGCACAGCCGATCCCGGTCACCGAGGATTATGCGCCGCGCATCGCGCGTGGCGAGGTCTGGCTTCTGGAGAGCGACGACGAACTGGCCGGAGCGATCACGCTGGAGCGGCATGACGATCACGCGATGATCTTCTCCGTCGCCGTCGCACCAGGACTTCAAGGCAAAGGGTTCGGCATCGCCCTGCTCAAACACGCGGATGAGCAGACGCGCTTGTGGCGCCTGCCCGAGGTGCGGCTCTACACCAATGCCAGGATGGAGCGGAACATCGCGCTCTATCTGGCCTATGGTTTCCATGAAACGGGTCGCCGGCCCAATCCCTATCGGCCAGGCTGGGTGCTCGTCGACATGGCAAAACCGGTCGACGAAACCACGACGACCTGACTTTTCTGAATTCAGCCAGGCTTTTGAATTGGGAGGATGACAATGAGCACATCGGGAACAATCCGCGCCGGCATGGGCGGCTGGACCTTCGAGCCTTGGGATACGTCCTTCTATCCCGACAAGCTTTCCAAGGCCAAGCAGCTGAACTACGCCACTCGGCAGGTGCCGAGCATCGAGGTCAACGGCACCTATTATTCCAGCTTCAAGGAGCCGACCTTCGTCAAATGGGCCCGCGAGGCGCCGGACGGTTTCGTCTATGCGCTGAAAGGCAACCGCTTCGTCACCAACCGGCGCGTGCTCGGCGAGGCCGGCGAATCGATGATGCGCTTCCTCGGCTCGGGCGTTGCCGCGCTCGGCGAAAAGCTCGGGCCGATCCTGTGGCAGTTCGCGCCGACGAAAAAGTTCGATCCGGACGATTTCGAAGCTTTTTTGAAACTGCTCCCGGAAAAGCAGGACGGCGTCGCGCTGCGCCACGCGGTCGAGGTGCGCAACGACAGTTTTGTCGTGCCGGAATTCGTAGCGCTGGTGCGCAAATACAAGGTCGCGATCGTCTATGCCGACCATGCCAAATACCCCGACATCGCCGACGTTACCGGTGATTTCGTCTATGCACGGCTGCAGACAGGCAGCGACGACAATCCCGATTGCTACACACCAAAGGGCCTTGATGAATGGGCGGCGCGAGCAAAGACCTGGGCGGAGGGCAAGCAGCCGGCCGACCTGCGGCGTGCCGATCCCGCTACCGATGCACCGGTCCAGCCGCGCGACGTGTTCGTCTACTTCATCACCGAGGGCAAGGTGCGCGCGCCGTTCGGCGCCATGGCGCTGATGAAGCGCGTGAATTAAAGCGGCCTCTGCCCGGCGCCTTACCTTGTTGTTGGAACTTCCCCGACGCCTTGATCGTTCTATCCTCGCAGGCGGCGACGCGTGCGACATCGCGAACGCTTAGCCACCGATCCCGCAAGTCCCTGCATCGGATGCAGGGACTTGAAGAAGGGCAAGGACAAATGGCTGTCATCCTCTTCGGTGCATTGCTTACTGTCGCCGGCGTTGTGTACATGGCAGGCGCCGTTCTCTGGCGCGGGCGGCTTAGCGATCCTGCGCCTGTAGTTCCGGATCGCCCGATACCAAACCTCGCAACACCAGGCCCGACGCTCGAGCCACGCCGGCGGGGGCTCGGTTTCCTCGGCTTGTCGCAGAATTGGCCAGGCCTGTTGATGATGGGGGTCGGCCTAGCCCTGCTGTTGTTGTCGGCGCTCTTCTGACGCAGCGGAATCATGGCATCTTCGCCACCGTCGTAACCTTATCGATACCTCCTTGCTGCATGAATCCAGACTGGCCAAGTCACCGATCTGGGCCGCTGCGGGCAAGGACGAGGGGCATGTCGCTCGACTACACTTCACTTCTGCTGGCTGTCGGGTTTTCCGCCGCCTGCCTGAGCCTGACATTGTTCGGCATGTGGCTGACCGCTCGCACGGAGAAATTCCTGCTGACATGGGCGATCAGCCTGGTGTTCGTGGTCGGCGACATTTTTGCCTATGACGCCTATATCGACATGCCTGGGCGCCTGCTCGGCATCACGACCCTTGCCCTGCTCCTGCTTGGCTTCTCGACCATGCTAGGCGCCGCCTATCAGTTCAGAACCGGCGGGTCGCCAATGCCGCGAACGGTGCTTGGCGGCGCCATTTCGCTGGTCGTGACGTTGCCTTCCATGGCTCTTGGCTATGACGGGTTGGGCTTCATGCTCGAAAACGCCTTGGCCGCATTGCTTCTGTTCGCAACGGCGTTCGAATACTGGAAAGGCCGCGACGAAGCCCCTGCCCTGACGATCGGCATCACCACACTCTATTCGGCCACGGCCACGTCCTTCGTTCTGTGCGCCATGGTTCTTGCGTGGGATGGAAAGCTGATCCTTGGGCATGCGCCCAGCAACTGGGCCGAGGAGCTGAGCCTCATCATCGTCATCGCCAGCATGACCGGCATCGGAGCGCTTTCCCTGGCTCTCAATCAGGGGCGTCTGGCCAGGCATCACCGCCGCAACGCGCTGACCGATCCGCTGACCGGCCTTCTCAATCGCCGTGCCCTGTTCGACCTGCATGGCGATGCGCCGGTCGGCGCCTTCACGGCCGTGGTGGTGTTCGACCTCGACGGCTTCAAGGCCATCAACGACGAATTCGGCCATGCCGCCGGCGATGAAGTGCTGAGGGTGTTCGCCAGGGACCTCGCCGGCAACCTTCGCCCGGCCGACGTCGCCGCGCGCATGGGCGGCGAGGAATTCGCGCTGGTGCTGAAGCGGACCTTGCCCGAAACGGTGGAAGCCACCGCAGAAACCATACGGGCAGCTTTCGCCGCGCGTCGCATCGAAACCGAGACCGGCTCGCTGATATGCACGGTCAGTGCCGGTTTTGCCTTCGGCACCAAAGAGGGCCTCAGCTTCGACAAGGTGCTCAGCGCCGCCGACAAGGCACTCTACGCCGCCAAGCGCGGCGGCCGCAACCGCGTCACCGCCTCGGCATTCCGGCGCGCGGGTTAGACCACACGCATCGACCACAGCTACGACCGGGACGAGCGAATGCGGCTCTTATGCCGCCATGACGATTTCATTGAAGGCATCCAGGTCGACATAGAAGACCTTGGTGATTTCCTCGATCAGGTCGTCGTGGCCGTAGCCTTGGGACTTCAAGATGTTGATGGCGGTGATGATATCGACGCGCTCGGTAAGCCGCCGCTTCTGGTAGTCCTCGACGTAACGTTCCATGACTGTCCCTTGGCCTGTGTGCCCAAACGCGTTGAACGACAAAGATCGCAGGAGGGAAGCTAGGAAGCCTTGCTTGCGTGAAACTTGCCCGGTGCTAGCCGCGCCCTCGATCTGCGATGAACCAGACTGATACGGAAGTGGCCGACTCACAAAAGCCCTGTGAAAGACTAGCACGCAGTCTATGGTGCACCAGTGACGCAGATGGCTGATCGAAGAAATATTGGACTTGCCAAGGACTTCGGATCGACAACTGAAGTCCAGCGACGATTCTACACCGTCAGGAACTTGCGTACATCAGCACGGTCTAAATCTTCCGCCGGGCCGGTATGGACGATCAGGCCCCGGTCCATGATGTTGACCTCGTCGGCAAGCTCGCGGCAGAAATCGAGATATTGTTCGACCAAAAGCACGGCGATGCCGGCTTGGTCGCGCAAATAGCGGATGGCACGGCCGATATCCTTGATGATCGACGGCTGTATGCCCTCGGTCGGTTCGTCGAGCACCAGCAGCTTCGGCCGCATCACCAGGGCCCTGCCAATGGCGAGCTGCTGCTGCTGGCCTCCGGAAAGGTCTCCGCCACGGCGGCCGAGCATCTGTTTGAGCACCGGGAACAATTCGAAGACATGCGGCGGAATGTTGCGGTCGGCCCGCTTCAGCGGCGCGAAGCCCGATTCGAGATTTTCCCGTACGGTGAGCAGCGGAAAGATTTCCCTGCCCTGCGGTACGAATGCGATGCCCGACCGGGCGCGGTCATACGCCGCGCTCCGGTCGAGCGCCTTCCCCTCGAAGGCAACGCTTCCGCTCGTCAGCCGGTGGTGGCCGACGATCGATCTCATCAAACTGGTCTTGCCGACGCCGTTGCGGCCGAGCACGCAAGTAATCTTGCCGGCGCCGGCCTTCATCGACACGCCGCGCAGCGCCTGGGCGGCGCCGTAGTGCAGCGTGGCATTGGAAATTTCGAGCATGTCAGCGCCTTCTCCAGAACCTGAGGAGGGACAGATCGAAATGATGGAATTGAACCCGCCACACCATGCTCATCTCCCCAGATAAACTTCGACGACGCGCTCGTCGGCCGAAACGAAATCGAGTGTGCCTTCCGACAGCACCGAGCCCTCGTGCAGGCAGGTTACCTTGACGCCGAGTTCGCGCACGAAATGCATGTCGTGCTCGACGACGATGACCGAATGGTCGCGCGCAATATCCTTCAGCAGCCGCGCGGTTTCCTCGGTCTCGGCATCGGTCATGCCGGCGACCGGCTCGTCGACCAGAAGCAGCTTCGGATCCTGCGCAAGCAGCATGCCGATCTCGAGCCACTGCTTTTGTCCATGGCTCAGATTTGCCGCCAGTTCGTTACGCTTGTCGCCAAGCCGGATGATGCCGAGAATGTCGTCGATCTGCCGCGTCTCGGCGGCCGAGCGGCGATGAAACAGTGCCGGGAAGATCGAGCGCGGCCCCTTCAGCGCCAGCATCAGGTTTTCCTCGATCGTGTGGCTTTCGAAGACGGTCGGCTTCTGGAATTTGCGGCCGATGCCCATCATGGCGATCTCGGCTTCGTCATGCTTGGTGAGATCCACCTGGCCGTCGAAGAAAACCTCGCCCTCGTCGGGCCGCGTCTTGCCGGTGACGATGTCCATCATCGTCGTCTTGCCGGCGCCGTTGGGACCGATGATGGCGCGCATCTCGCCCTTGTCGAGCACCAGCGACAGGTTGTTGATGGCACGAAAGCCATCGAAGGAGACCGAGACGCCGTCGAGATAGAGGATCGTGTTCGACTTCGACATGGTCGCTCACTCCGCCGGCTGCGGTTCGGGGCTGGTCGCGGACCAGTCGCCGGGCGTTCTCGCCTCGCTGCGAACGATCTTCGCCGGCGGCGGAACGTCGACATCGGTGCCCGCTTTCTCGGCAATCGAGGCTGCCCGCAGCGCCTTGGCGTTGCCACGCCAGGAATCCCACATGCCGATGATGCCCTTGGGCAGCAAAAGCGTGACGGCGACGAACAGCCCACCCAATGCAAACAGCCAGAATTCCGGCAGCACGCCGGTGAACCAGGATTTGCCGGCATTGACCAGCAGCGCACCGATGATCGGTCCGACAATGGTGCCGCGACCGCCGACGGCGGCCCACACGACGACTTCGATCGAATTGGCCGGCTCGAACTCACCCGGATTGATGATGCCGACCTGCGGCACGTAGAGCGCGCCGGCGATGCCGGCCATGACAGCCGAGATGGTGAAGGCGAACAGCTTTACGTTCTCCGCCCGCCAGCCGAGGAAGCGCGTGCGGCTCTCGGCGTCGCGCACCGCCATCAGCAACTTGCCGTATTTGGAACCGACGATTGCCCAGGTGACGAAAACGGCGAGTGCGAGCATCACCGCGCTGGCCGCGAACAGCGCCGAACGCGTCGCGTCGGCCTGCACGTTGAAGCCGAGAATATCCTTGAAATCGGTCAAGCCGTTGTTGCCGCCGAAACCCATGTCGTTGCGGAAAAACGCAAGCAGCAGCGCGTATGTCATCGCCTGGGTGATGATCGAGAGATAGACGCCGGTGACGCGGCTGCGGAAGGCGAACCAGCCGAAGACGAAGGCGAGCAGGCCAGGCACCGCGAGCACCATGAGGCCGGCAAACCAGAAATGGTCGAAGCCGTACCAGAACCACGGCAATTCCTTGTAGTTCAGGAACACCATGAAATCAGGCAGGATGGGATTGCCGTAGACGCCGCGCGAGCCGATCTGGCGCATCAGATACATGCCCATCGCATAGCCGCCGAGAGCGAAGAAAGCGCCGTGGCCGAGCGAAAGAATGCCGCAATAGCCCCAGACAAGGTCGAGCGCCAAGGCGAGCAGCGCGTAGCAGAGATATTTGCCGGTCAGCGCCACGATATAGGACGGGATGTAGAACGCGCTCGTCGGCGTGACCGCCAGATTAAGCAGCGGCACGATGATAGCCACCGCCAGCAGGATGAGAACCGTGATGGCGATTCGGCGGTCCGCGCCGGCGGCGAAGAAGCGACCAGTGATCATGCTTCCACCGCCCTGCCCTTGAGCGCGAACAGGCCGCGCGGGCGCTTCTGGATGAACAGGATGATGAGGACCAGCACGACGATCTTGCCGAGCACGGCGCCGGCATAGGGCTCGAGGAACTTGTTGACGATGCCGAGCGAGAAGGCACCGACCAGCGTGCCCCACAGATTGCCGACGCCGCCGAAGACGACGACCATGAAGCTGTCGATAATGTAGCCGCGGCCGAGATTGGGCGAGACGTTGTCGATCTGGCTGAGCGCCACACCGGCGATGCCGGCAATGCCTGACCCCAAGGCGAAAGTCAGCGCGTCGACCCAAGGCGTCCTGATGCCCATCGAGGCGGCCATGCGCCGGTTGGCGGTGACGGCGCGCATCTGCAAGCCCCAGGGCGTGCGCTTCATCACGTAAAGCAGCACGGCGAAGACGGTGAGCGCGAAAACCAGGATCCACAGCCGGTTCCAGGTGATCGCAAGCTGGCCGACATTGAACGAGCCCGACATCCAGGAGGGATTGCCGACCTCCTGGTTGGTCGGCCCGAAAATCGAGCGCACGGCCTGTTGCAGGATCAGCGAAACGCCCCATGTCGCCAGCAGCGTTTCCAGCGGCCGCCCGTAGAGGAAGCGGATGACGCCGCGCTCGATGATCAGACCAACCAGAGCCGAGACGAGGAAGGCGAGCGGCAGCGCGATGACCAGCGACCAGTCGAACAGGTCCGGAAAAGACGTACGGATCAACTGCTGGACGACGAAGGTCGTGTAGGCGCCGAGCATGACCATCTCGCCATGCGCCATGTTGATGACGCCCATGACGCCGAAGGTGATGGCAAGCCCGATCGCCGCCAGCAGCAGCACCGAGCCCAGCGAAATGCCGTACCAGATGTTCTGGCCGGCATCCCAGAACGCCAGGGTCGAATTGATGGTGGCGATAGCGTCCGTGGCAGCTTGCTTGACCGCATCCGGGGAATTCGCCTCGACCGAAGTCAGCAATGAAACCGCATCACGGTCGCCCCGTGCACCGATGAGTGCAATTGCGGCGAGCTTGTCCGCGTCTGGCCGATCGGAGACCAGCACGGAGGCGGCACGAGCCTGTTCGAGAAGAGCCTTGACGCTGGCCACGGTCTCACTGGCGATCGCGGTATCGAGCGGCTCGATGTTTGCGGCATCGGGTGTCTTGAACATGGTGTCGGCGGCGGCAATGCGGACAGTCGGGTCCTTGGCGCCAAGCGTCAGCGTGCCCAGCGCATCGCGGATGGCGCGGCGCAGCGTGTTGTTGACCTTGATCTTGGTGATGTCGTCCTTGGCCGCCTCGCCCGATGCCTCGCCGCTCAACGGGTCGAAAAGCTGGACGCTGTCGCCCGCTTCCTTGCCGGCAAACACCAGGGAATCGGCCTTGCGGATATAGAGGTTGCCGTCGGCGAGCGCCGCAAGTGGCCGTTCGACTGCCGGGTCGCCGGTGCCCGCCAGTTCGTGGACGACGGCTCCGGTCTCCGAAAAACCCTTGGCCGTCGCGAATTTGGCGATGATGCCACGCAGATCGGCTTCGCCGGCGCCCGAAGACGACAGCGTCGCCAGCAGAAACAGCAATGTCAGGCCAATCGCAGGGAATGGGTTCATCGGCTTGAGGCGATCCTTAAAGGTTGAATTGGGCGTCCGGACGGAGGAGGAAACCGTCCGGACGCGCGCGGTCGTCATGGACCTGGTGGTCCAGGCCGGGTCAGACCTGGGAGGATCAGTTCGTGCCCTTGCCGCCGCATTTGCCGGTGGCGACATTGAAGTTGCCGCAGGACAGAGGCGCGCGCCAATCGGAGATCAGGTCCTTGGAGTCAGGCAAGTAGTCGGACCATTCGTCGCCCATCACGAGGCCCGGCGTGCGCGACACCGTCTCGAACTGGCCATCGGCCTGGATTTCACCGATCAGCACAGGCTTGGTGATGTGATGGTTCGGCATCATCGTCGAATAGCCGCCGGTCAGGTTCGGCACCGACACGCCGATCATGGCGTCGATGACCTTGTCCGGATCGGTGGTGCCAGCCTTCTCGACCGCCTTCACCCACATGTTGAAGCCGATGTAATGGGCTTCCATCGGGTCGTTGGTGGTGCGCTTGTCGTTCTTGATGAACTTGTGCCAGTCGGCGATGAACTTCTTGTTCTCAGGCGTGTCGATGCTTTCGAAGTAGTTCCAGGCGGCGAGATGGCCGACCAGCGGCGCGGTGTCGAGACCGGCAAGCTCTTCTTCGCCGACCGAGAAGGCCATGACCGGGATGTCCTCGGCCTTGATGCCCTGGTTGCCGAGTTCCTTGTAGAACGGCACGTTGGCGTCACCATTGACGGTCGAGACGACGGCGGTCTTCTTGCCAGCCGAACCGAACTTCTTGATGGCCGACACTTCGGTCTGCCAATCGGAGAAGCCGAACGGCGTGTAGTTGACCAGGATGTCTTCCGCCGCGACACCCTTGGCCTTCAGATAGGCTTCGAGAATCTTGTTGGTGGTGCGCGGATAGACGTAGTCGGTGCCTTCCAACACCCAGCGCTTCACCGAACCGCCGTCCTCGCTCATCAGGTAGTCGACGGCCGGGATGGCCTGCTGGTTCGGCGCCGCACCGGTGTAGAACACGTTGCGCTCGCTCTCCTCGCCCTCATACTGAACCGGATAGAACAGGATGTTGTCGAGTTCGGAGAACACCGGCAGCACCGATTTGCGCGACACCGAGGTCCAGCAGCCGAACACCGCCGCGACCTTGTCCTTCGAAATCAGCTCACGTGCCTTTTCGGCGAACAGCGGCCAGTTGGAAGCAGGATCGACGACGACCGCCTCGAGTTTCTTGCCGAGCAGGCCGCCCTTGGCGTTCTGCTCGTCGATGAGCATCAGCATGGCGTCCTTCAGCGTCGTCTCCGAAATCGCCATGGTCCCCGACAGCGAATGGAGAATGCCGACCTTGATGGTGTCGTCGGCCGCCCTGGCGGGCGCGGAGATCAACAGGCCGGCGGCAACCACGCTCGCCGAAAACATCTTTGTTATTGTCGAGAAATTACCCCTCATATGACAGACTCCCAAGCTGGTTGATTGCACCGCGACACTACAATGCAACCCCCATGCCAATCGCTTTGGCGACGCCAAGGGGAGACGAATAATCCAGCTTTATCAGTGTGTTGATATATTAGGCTTATAAAAACAAGGAGAGCCGCTTAAAATCGATTGAGAGAAATTTGCGCAGCGCGCGGGGTAATTGCCTAATTTTCGCCCAATTTTCCCAAGTGCCTAGATTTTGGTCTTCGCGGGCGAATCACCGACGACCAATGTTGCGGCGCGAGGCAAAAATAGGGCAATCTCGCTTCTCAAACGAGCGACGTCATGGTTTCAGGCATTTCACGCATTTTTTTCGGCATATTGCTTCTGGCGGCAGAAACCGGAACCGCGCGAGCCGACTTCAGCGACGGCAAGATGCCCGACGGTATCTATCACTGCGAAGTGTACCTCCTCGGCATGTTCCTCAACCTAGGCGACATCACCATCAAGGGGAACGTCTACACCGGCCCTTTCTACACCGGCCTCGGCATCTTCGGGACCGCGCAGCAGGGGTACAACTATCAAATGGATGCAAACGGCGTGATCTCCTGGCTGGGGCCTTTGGGCGGCTATACCGCCGGTGGCAACTCGCTGTCGCTGACCCAGGCAACGCTGGACGGCCAGGCCCCACCCTCCTTCGACATCATCATGAAGCAGCCCGACGGCGCTTTCACCGCGTCGACCTGCACCAAACAATGAGACGGCAAGAAAAAGGCGCGGAACCTTGTGGGATCCGCGCCAGCAGGCCGTTGGGAGGATGTGACTAGATCGTCTTGGCTGACATCTGCGCGGCGATGTAATCTGCCTGGCGGATTGCCAGCGACACGATCGTCAGGGTCGGGTTTTCCGCCGCACCGGTCGTGAACTGGCTGCCATCCGACACGAACAGGTTCTTGATGTCGTGCGCCTGGCCGTGCTTGTTGACGACGCCGTCTTCCGCTTTTTCGCTCATCCGGTTGGTGCCGAGATTGTGGGTCGACGGATAGGGTGGCGTCGGGAAGGTGCGCGTGGCGCCGACCGCCGCATAGAGCGCAGTGGCCTGCTTGTAGGCGTGGTTGCGCATCGCGGTGTCGTTCGGGTGGTCGTCGAAATGCACGTCGGCGATCGGCATGCCGTGCGCGTCCTTCTCGTCGGCATGCAGCGTGATGCGGTTCTCCGCGCGCGGCATGTCCTCGCCGACGATCCACAGGCCGGCCATGTGGTCGTAGTGGTCGAGGGCGGTGGTGAACGAGCGGCCCCAGGCGCCCGGATCGAGGAAGGCGGCCATGAACGGCAGGCCGAGCGACAGCGTCTCGAATTCGTAGCCGCCGACGAAACCACGCGACGGGTCGTGGCGTGCCTCGTCGCGGATAATGCCGGCCATGGTGGTGCCGCGATACATGTGCACCGGTCTGTCGAAGATGGCGTAGACCGAGCCGGTGGTGTGACGCATGTAGTTCTTGCCCACTTGCCCCGACGAGTTGGCGAGGCCATCGGGGAATTTGCCCGACGCCGAATTGAGTAGCAGCCGCGGGCTCTCGATCGAGTTGCCGGCGACCGCGACGACGCGGGCTTTCTGTTCCTGCAGCTTGCCGTCCTTGTCGGCATAGACGACGCCCGTCACCTTTCCGCTAGCGTCGTGGTTGATCTTGATCGCCATGGCGTTCGGCCTGACCTCGAGATGGCCTGTCGCCTCGCCCTTGGGGATTTCGGTGTAGAGCGTCGACCATTTGGCGCCCCATTTGCAGCCCTGGAAGCAGAAGCCGGTCTGCTGGCAGGACATGCGGTCGTCGCGATCGACCGAGTTGATCGCCATGTTGCCGGTGTGGCATTCCTTGTAGCCGAGTTTGTCGGCGCCGGCCTTCAACACCTTGAAATTGTTGTTGCCCGGCAGCCTCGGCCAGTCATTGGTGCCGGTGACGCCCATCTTGGCTTCGGCCTTGGCATAGTAGGGCTCCATCTCGGCCAGCGTGATCGGCCAGTCGAGCAGGTTGGCGCCTTCCAGTTTGCCGTAGGTCGACAGCGTCTTGAACTCATGCTCCTGGATGCGCAGCGAGGCTCCGGCCCAATGCGTCGTCGAACCGCCGACCGACTTGACGATCCAGGCCGGCAGGTTCGGAAAATCCTTGGCCACACGCCAGTCACCGGATGTCGTGCGCTTGTCCGTCCAGGCGAGCTGGCTGAACGAACCCCATTCGTCGTTGATGAAATCCTCGTATTCGTGGCGCGCGCCGGCTTCCAGGATGACGACGTCGACACCTTTCTGGGCGAGTTCGTTGCCGAGCGTGCCGCCACCGGCGCCCGAGCCGATGATGACGACGACGCCGTCGTTGTTCAGGTCAAATGAAGCTGCCATGGTTTCCTCCCATGATTTCTGTTTGCGGGTTCAGGAACGACGGGGCTCAGAGCCACTCGATGTCGTCGAAACCGCGCGCGATGTAGCCGCCCTTGGAATAGGACTCGCCCTCGTAGCCGAAGATCGGCCACACCTCTTTCTGGTTGTAGAGGCTGACGACGAGGCCGCCACGGATGGCTTGGAAGAACGGTGTCGCCTCGATCTGCTTCAGCACGCCGACGCGCTGGTCCTCCCAGCCGAGGCCCCGATAGCCTCCGTCACCGGACTTCTTGTCGAGGTCGGCGATGCCGTCTTCGATCATCGCCTTGTAGGCGGCGTCCTTGCCGGCCTGCTCGTCATGGCCCTTCACGGCAATGGCGTAATATTTGTCGGGGACCTGATCGTGCGGATAGATGTCGCGCGCCATCTGGATCAGCGTCGCCATGGTTTCGGGCTTGAGCGCCGACGTTTCCAGCCCCCAGGCATGTTCGGGGCTGACGACCGCACTGCCGGAGATGACCAGCAGCGCGCCGATGCCACCGCGTTTGAGAAGCTCGCGACGTGAAAGCCCAGGCTTCGCGTCATAGATCGTGACCATTTTGTTCCTCCCTGCTTGCTATTTGCACTCCTTGAAGCACGTCACAATTGACGGGCTTCAACACCTTGTTTTGTGCATGTCATTGTCCCAAAACGGCTGCGCACTTTTGGGCGACATGCTTGAGAGTGCCGTTGCTGGCGCCGCACCCGCCGGTGCGGTTGCTATGTCTCCTATTGGAAGCGACCTCCACGCTGCAGAACCTCGATCTTGTAGCCGTCCGGATCCTCGATGAAGAAGAAGCGGGCGATCAGCGACCCGTCACGGTTAAATTCGACGATCTTCCTCGGGTTGAGGCCGAGCGCGCCGAGACGGTCATGTTCGCTGTCGAGATCGGCGACCGAGATCGCCAGGTGACCGTAGCCGTCGCCGAGTGCGTAAGGCTCCTGCCGATCCTTGTTCACGGTCAGTTCGAGCTCGAACCCTGTCTCGGCATTGCTGAGGTAAACGAGCGTGAAAGTCTCGAAGTCCAGCCTGTCGGCGACATCGAGCCCGAAGGCATTTCTGTAGAAATCGACGGATCGGGCCTCATCGAGAACCCGGATCATGCTGTGGATCGCCTTGGCCAAATCAGTCTCCGCGGTGGTGTGGAGGCGATTATGCGCGGCACGGACAAAAGGTGGTGGCAGCCGGTTACCACGCCCGGAACCGTGAGCGGGACGAAAGTCCGATTGCCGGACCGGCAGTTTTGCCTGAGAATGCATCCGGGGACAGGTTAAGCAGTATCAAACTGCGGGCCCGTCCGCCCAAGACCAACAATCATGGGAGGTTTGTCGGATGTGCAGGGTGTTTGCGGGCCAGGATCCCGAAGGCTATCGCCAGATCAACCGGTCGATTCGCATCGACGGCTACTCGACCAGCATCCAGCTTGAAGCGACATTCTGGGCTTTGCTGGACGAAATCGCTGAAAACCAGGGTTTGACGACGCCAAAATTCATCTCGAAGCTTTATGACGAAGCCATCGAGATCAACGGCGCCATTCCAAATTTTGCCTCGATGCTGCGCACCACCTGCGCACTCTATTTGCGCGGCCATCGGCCTGATATGGACGAGCAGATGGTGCCGAAGCGGGAAGCCGCCTAAAGCGCTTCCACAGCGACAGCGAACGCCAGCCGGCTCATGTCGGTGAACAGCATCTGGCGTTCGGAATAGTCGGTCTGTTCGCCGGTCTCGATGTTGTCGACCACGACGCACATCGACAGCGCGCGAGCCCCGAAATGCGCGGCGATGCGATAAAGCGCGCTGGTTTCCATATCGACGGCCAGGGCTCCGGCAGCCTGCGCATCTGCAAAACGGCCGCGGCCTTCCGGGTGATAGAAGATGTCGCTGCAAACCGTCAGGCCGGCACGATGGTCGATGCCAAGTTCGGCCGCCTTGGCCAGCGCACAGGCGAGAAGCGCCGGATCCGGGCCGGCGGGTCCATAGACGCCGAAAACCTGACCGCTCTGGGCGCTCTCCGCCTGTGCCGATTGCGAGATGACAAGGCTGCGCAGCTTTGCCTTGGCGGTCAGGCTGCCGCAGGTGCCGGTGCGGATCAACGTCCGGGCGCCATAATGCTCAAGCAATTCATGGGCATAGATCAGAAACGACGAGACGCCGATGCCGGTCGACTGGATGCTGATGGGTTTGCCACGAAACAGCCCGGTAAAGCCAAGCGCGCCGCGTCGGCGATTGATGCAACGCGGTGCTTCCAGGAAAGTTTGCGCCATCCACTCGGCGCGCTGCGGGTCACCCGGCAACAACACCGTGTCGGCGTAGTTGTCCTTGTCTGCTTCGTTGTGTGGCGTCACTCGCTGCCCCCAAGTCCTCCCGCCGTTTCATCCGCAATCATGGCGTTGTCACAACGCAGTGCAAGGGGGGAACATATGGAGGCTCTAAGACTCCAGCATGTCCTTGACGATCGTTGCCAGTTGCTTGAGCGAAAACGGCTTTGGCAGGAAGCCGAAATGCGCGTCGGCCGGCAGGTTTCTGGCGAATGCGTCCTCCGCATAGCCGGACACGAAGACAAACTTGATGTCCGGCTGGCGCTTGCGCAACTCGCCAAGCAGCGTCGGTCCATCCATTTCCGGCATCACCACGTCGGAAACGACGATGTCGACCTTGCCGCCCAGCGCCTCGAACACTTCGAGCGCCTCGACGCCCGAAGACGCCTCATGCACGGTGTAGCCGCGTGAGGTCAGCGCCCGCATGCCGCCCATGCGCACGGCATCCTCGTCCTCGACGAGCAGCACCGTGGCCGAGCCCGACAGATCCTTGGCTGCATCGGCGACCTTCGCCGGCGCTGCCGGCACATCGCCGGGCTCGCCTGCTTTTTTCGCTTCCGCGATATGACGCGGCAGGAAAATGCGGAAAGTCGAGCCTTTGCCGACCTCGGAATCGCAGTAGATGAAGCCACCGGTCTGCTTGATGATGCCGTACACCATCGACAGGCCAAGGCCCGTGCCCTTGCCGACTTCCTTCGTGGTGAAGAAGGGCTCGAAAATCTTCTTCAGCACGTCGGGTGCGATACCGCTGCCGGTGTCCTCGACTTCGACCACGACATAGTCGGCCGGGGTGAGTTCGCGGTAGGAAAAGGCCTTGCACTCCTCGGCAGTCACATTGCGGGTGCGCACGGTAAGATCGCCACCCGCCGGCATTGCGTCGCGCGCGTTGACCGCAAGGTTGACCACCACCTGCTCGAACTGCCCGATGTCGACCTTGACCGGCCACAGGTCGCGGCCATGGTCGACCTTCAGCTTGATGTCGTTGCCGACCAGGCGGGCAAGCAGCATTCGGAGATCGGCGAGTACGTCGGTCAGGTTGAGCACTTCCGGCCGCAATGTCTGCTTGCGCGAGAAGGCCAGCAGCTGCCGCACCAGCGAAGCCGCCCGGTTGGCATTCTGCTTGATGTTCATGATGTCGGGGAAGGACGGATCCGACGGACGGTGGTTGGTCAACAAAAGGTCGGACGCCATGATGATGGCGGTCAGCACATTGTTGAAATCGTGCGCGATGCCACCGGCAAGCTGGCCGACCGCCTGCATCTTCTGGCTTTGCGCCATCTGCCCTTCGAGCGCTTTCTGCTCCGTCGTCTCGACGGCGTAGACGATGGCCGACTCCTCGGCGCCCTCGCCGCCGGTGCCGTCGGCGACGGCGTTGACGTAGAAACGGATGTGCCGCTCGTCATTGCCGGGCAAAAGCGTATCGATCGGCTCGATGTCGGCCTGCCGCTGCTGCGCCTTTTCGAAAGCAGCCGCGAAGGCTGGCCGGTCCCGTTCATGGATCACCGTATCGAGCCGCACACGGCGATCGACCGCATCGCGATCGACGACGGATGAAAACAGCGACAGGAACGGCGCATTGGTGCGCAGGATGCGCCCGTTGTGATCGACGCCGGCTATCGCCATCGGTGTCGAGTTGAAGAAGCGGGTGAAGCGCACCTCCGAGGCCCGCAAATCGGCGGAGGAGTCCTCGCCTTGCGTGCGGTTGAGCACGATCGTGCGCGTCGGCCCGTTGAGGCCTTCGCGGCTGGCCGAAACGCGATGCATGAAGCGCACCGGCAGCGCCTCGCCCGTCATTGTCGTCAAGTCGAGATCGATGACCGCGTTGCGCGTCGTGCCGGGGTCGGCCTTGACCGAACGGACCAGTGCCATGCCGTCGCCGGCCACGATCTCGGCCAAGGAGACGGCACCGGGCGTAAAGCTGGTGAGGTCGATGCCCAGCCATTCGGCGAGCGTGGCGTTGATGTAGGTGACGCGGCCCTCCTGGTCGGCCGAAAAGAAGCCGGCCGGCGCGTGGTCGAGATGATCGATCGCTTGCTGCAAATCGAGGAAAAACCGCTCCTGCTCGGCCCGCTCCTGCGAAATGTCGGCAAGCTGCCAGGCCAGCATCGGCAGCCGCTGGCCTGGAACGCTGAAGGTGCGGGCGCGCGCCCGGTACCAGCGGGCGCCGGGCTCGGCACCGGGCCGAATGGATTGCGCGAGCCGAAACTCGCCGTCGCCCGGCTGGCCGTCGCGCAGGCCGGACGCCAGGCGATAGATCGTCACCGAAGCTTCGGGGACATCCGAGAGCAACCCCTCGACCGTCTTCAAGTCGGCCGCGGACGACGCTCCGGTCATGTCGGCATAGGCGCGATTGGCGTAGACGACACGGCCCTTGGTGTCCGTGACGAGAAGCCCCTGCGACATCGAATCGACGAAGGATTTCGACAGTTCGTCGCCTGTCGAGCGCGGCGTGACCTGCACGAAGCCGATCGCTGTGGCAAACAGGAAGCCGACGCCGATCATCGCCAGCACACCGAGCATGCCGAGCAGGAAAGGATCGCCGAGGCGCTCGCGGAAAAGGCCGAAGACGATCGCCGCCCCCGTCAGGACGACGATGAAAATGATGAGCCGGGTGACCGCGCCCGGTCGCGTATTCTGGTCGACGATCGGTACCGGATAGAAATCGCCGCGCGCTTCCTTGGCCATGTGCCCCCTGCTCGTGAATTCCGGTGTTCCGACACCCGCCCCTAGCGGGTTGAATCACATTCTCCTAGTCCGGAAAAGGCCTGGGCGGCAAATGTCCGATAAAAATGATGTCTTCCGGCCTTTGGAGTTTTCAAGCTGTTCACCAGCGTGAAACGTAACTTGCGGTGGCCCGCCGCAACGGTCTAGTGTCACGTTTCTTCCAAGGGCAATCAGGGGAAACCAATGCAATGGCTGGATAGCGTGGCGGGCCCTGGTTATGCCGCAGCACTGTTGTGGACGTTTGCAGCACTTGTCTTGCTGGTCATCGTTCTCGTCATCATCAAGCTGGTGCGCAATCTGACGTTCGGAACCTTCGTTGCCGGTGGCCGGAACCGCAAGACGCGGCTGGCTGTCATGGATGCGACCGCCGTCGACAGCCATCGCCGGCTGGTGCTGGTGCGCCGCGACGACATCGAGCACCTGCTTTTGATCGGCGGCCCGACCGACGTCGTCGTCGAGCGCGATATCCGTCTTTCGGCGCTACGCCGTCCGGCATTGACCGGAGACGGCGGCTTGCAGCCGGTCCCGGCCGCTGCGGCCCCGGCGGCAAGGCCGCGTCCGCCGCAACCCGCTCCACCGCCGGCGAGACAAGCACCCGCCCCGCAGCCGGTGAACACCGCACCGCCCGCCCGCCCACGCCAAACAGCGCCGGCACCGGCACCGGCGCCAAGACCGGCAACGCAAAGCTACCAGCCGACCAATGTCACGCCGCTGCCCGCCTATGGCTCCGCCAATGCCAACACGGTCAGGCATACGCCGCCGCCGTCAGCAATGCAGGACAGCATCGACGACACGCTGATGAGGGAACTCGAAGTGTCGCTTGACCAGCCCCGCTCCGGCAGCCCGGTGGGCAAACCGCCGGCCAAGGCGCCACAGTCGCTCGACGATGAAATGACAAAGCTTCTCGGCGAACTCTCCAGCCAGAAGCGATGAGCGGCCGCTGAGTAGCTATCCCACGCGAAAATCGTAACCGGTTGGGCTGCCGAACCACACTTTTGGAAGGCCCATGCTTCAAGGGCCCATACTTCAGAGCCCATGTGTCAAGGGTTTGTGGATTTCGTACGCCTTGGAAGGTGTCTGCCGCGCCAATAAAAATGGCCGGAAAACCCGGCCATTTCAAAATTATCGTCGCCCATGACGGCTTGTCGCGCCGCCGGCCTTGGCCCTCAGTCGTCGCGGTAGACTTTTTCGCGGCGCTCATGCCGCTCCTGCGCTTCGATCGATAGCGTCGCGATCGGACGTGCATCGAGCCGCTTCAGCGCGATCGGCTCGCCGGTCTCTTCGCAGTAGCCATAAGTGCCTTCGTCGATGCGCTGCAGCGCGGAATCGATCTTTGCAATGAGCTTGCGCTGACGGTCGCGCGCCCTGAGTTCGATGGCGCGGTCGGTTTCCGAAGAGGCGCGATCGGCCAGATCGGGATGGTTGGCGTTTTCTTGTTGCAGGATTTCCAGTGTTTCGCGCGCTTCGCGCAATATGTCATTCTTCCAGGTGACGAGCTTTGAGCGGAAGTAAGATTTCTGCCGCTCGTTCATGAACGGCTCGTCTTCGGAGGGTACGTAATCGGCGGTAACGATGTCGTTCATTCGACTCACCCAAACTGCCCCAAATTTGGCGCCTATATATTCGCCGTCCGACGCCTGCACAAGCGCAATCAGCCGCTGTCTCACGCAATTGTTAATGTGCCCCGGCGCGCGCCTTTGCAGCGGCGTACGGTCGTTCTGATACCAAACTGCGCTGTGACGCTTTGGATCCGGCGCGACATGCTTTCGGAACATCGGCTGTGATTTTCGGCCGGTGCACAACCGCCTTTTGCGGCACTGCAGCATGGGTGATTCGGGTATTCGAAGCACACAAGCCATTGTGCGCAACGCGTTCTCGTGGCTAATCCTGGAAGGCTTCGGCATCGGAGGTTGGGTGAGCAGGCTTTATCTGTTGCGACATGCCAAGGCTGGCTGGGCACTGCCCGGCATGCGCGATTTCGATCGCCCGCTCGATGCATCCGGCCGCGCCGACGCCGAAATGATGGGCGCCGCCATGCGCTCCCGCTCCTATGTTCCGGACCTGACGCTGTGCTCCAATGCCAAGCGCGCCAAGGAGACGCTGGAGGGCCTGGCCGGCCAGACCGACACCGGCCGGGTGCTGTTCTTCGATACGCTCTATAGCGCGGACGCGGCCGGTTACCTCCATCTCATCCGCGAAAATGGCGGGGCGGGCTCATTGCTGGTGATCGGCCACAATCCGATGACGGAAGACCTCACCATGGCGGTTTCGGGCGACGGCGACGAGACGGCGCGGGCTACGCTCAACCATGGATTCCCGACCGCGGGCCTGGCGGTCGTGCGCTTCGACGGCGCTCTTGCCAAGGCCGCCCAGGGCACCGGCTATCTCGAAGCGTTCCTGACGCCGGCCGATCTTTGAAGCCATTTCAAAGCCTGGTTGCAGAGCCTATATCGGACGGACCGAAGCCCTGAGAGATCACATTTTGGCATCATCGCTGACCACCTTAACCGACGAGGCGAGGATTGCCCTCGACACGTTGTCGGGGCGCGCCACCGGGCTTTTTTCCCCATCGCTGCGCCTCGGCGTGACCGGATTGTCCCGCGCCGGCAAGACGGTGTTCATATCGGCCCTTGTCCACAATTTGATCCATGGCGGGCGCCTGCCGCTGTTCGAGGCGCAAAAATCGGGGCGCATCGCCCGCGCCTTCCTCGAGCAGCAGCCGGACGACGCCGTGCCGCGCTTCCAGTACGAGGATCACATCGCAGCCCTGGTCGACGATCGCGCCTGGCCCGATTCGACGCGCGCCATTTCGGAACTGCGGCTGACCATCGAATATGAATCGGCCTCCGGCTGGAGCCGCATGTTTTCCTCAGGCAGACTGTCGGTAGATATCGTCGATTATCCCGGCGAATGGCTGCTCGACCTGCCGCTGCTCGGCAAATCCTTCGCCGATTTTTCGCACGAAGCCTTCGAAATGGCCGTTCTGCCGGTGCGCGAGGACCTGTCGCAGGCGTGGCGGGCGCTCTCGGCGGAGATCGACCCGAACGCCGATGCCGACGAGATGACGGCGCGCCGCCTGGCCGAGAGCTTCGCCGCCTATCTGAAGGCGTGCAAGCTCGACGAACGGGCACTTTCGACCTTGCCGCCCGGCCGCTTCCTGATGCCTGGTGATCTCGAAGGCTCGCCGGCACTGACCTTCGCGCCCCTGGCCGGGATCGGCGACAGGCGTCCGCGCCCGGGGTCGCTGCACGCCATGATGGACAGGCGTTACGAAGCCTACAAGACGCATGTCGTCAAACCGTTCTTCCGCGAACACATCACACGCCTCGATCGCCAGATCGTGCTGATCGATGCCATGCAGGCGCTGAACGCCGGCCCTGGTGCCATGGCCGACCTGGAGCGCGCGGTGACCGAGATCCTCAGCTGTTTCCGTCCCGGCCGCGGCAGCTTCCTCACCGACCTGTTCTCGCGGCGCATCGACCGCATACTGGTTGCCGCGACCAAGGCCGACCATCTGCACCACGAAAGCCATGATCGCCTGCAGGCGATCGTGCGGCGGCTTGCCGACCGCGCCGTGGCGCGCGCGAATTTCACCGGCGCCGATGTCGATGTTGTCGCCATGGCGGCGATGCGCGCGACACGCGAAGGCACCGTCAAGCAAGGTCGAGAGACGCTTCCCGTCATCATCGGCACGCCGATCGCCGGCGAGAAGATCAACGGCGAAACCTTTGATGGAAAGACAGAAACAGCCATATTTCCCGGTGACTTACCGGAGAAAATTGATGCGGTGTTCGATGTTTCGGGCCCCGATCACAAGCAGGACTCCGCGGATCCGGCAATCCGCTTCGTCCGTTTCCGTCCACCAAAGCTCGAACGCACGGCCGAAGGTGTCACGCTGTCGCTGCCGCATATCAGGCTCGACCGCGCCTTGCAGTTCCTGATCGGAGATCGTCTGGCATGATCGCGCCCCGCAAGCCGGCAGCATTCCGCATCGAGCCGGAGCCCGTATCCAGGCAGGAAGCGCCGCAGGCGCACCGTGCCCAGGCCGATCGTGCACAGACCGACACGGGGCGAAAGCCCCGCGCGATGAAAACCGATGTGGCGATGGTCATCCCGGCGGAAGTCGACGTCTTCGACGAGCCCGACATCATTGCCGCGGAGCCGCCGCCAGCGATCGCCCCCAGGAAACGCTCGCTGCTCGGCAGCATCTTCTTCGGCGCCTTTGGCGTCCTGGTTTCGCTGGCTGTCGGCCTGTGGACCGACCAGCTCATACGCGACCTCTTCGCGCGCGCCGAATGGCTGGGCTGGCTGGCCGCGGGCATGGCTGCCGTCGCCGTGCTGGCGTTGGTGATCATCCTGATTCGCGAATTCCTGGCGATTGCCCGCCTCGCCGAGGTCGAAAAGCTGCAGAAGCGGGCGCTCGACGCGATCGCGCGTGACGATCCCAAGGCAGCACGATCGGTCGTCGACGAATTGTCGGCCTTTGTCGCGGCCAAACCCGAGACCGCGGCCGGCCGGCGCGCGCTGGCCGAATTGCGCGGCGAAATCATCGACGGCGGCAATCTGGTGCGCCTGGCCGAAGCCGAAATTCTCGGTCCCCTCGATGCCAGGGCAAAGGTGATGATTCTCGAGGCAGCCAAACGCGTCTCGCTGGTGACGGCGGTCAGCCCGCGCGCACTCGTCGATGTCGCCTATGTCGTGTTCGAGGCCGGGCGGCTCATCCGCCGCCTGTCGGAACTTTATGGCGGACGGCCAGGAACGCTGGGTTTCTTCCGCCTGGCGCGCAGCGTGCTGGCGCATTTGGCGGTTACCGGCTCGATCGCCATCGGCGACAGTTTCGTCCAACAGATCGTCGGCCACGGCCTGGCGGCACGCCTTTCGGCCAAGCTCGGCGAGGGCGTCGTCAACGGCATGATGACGGCGCGCATCGGCATCGCGGCGATGGAAACGGCGCGTCCCCTACCCTTCAGCGCCGCGAAGCGTCCCGGACTGGGCGATTTCCTCTCTGCGCTGACATCGTTTGCCACCAAGAAAGACGGTGAAACCGCCCCGCCTGGCAAGTGAGCCGGGCCGGAGCGTTTGGACCTTCGGAATTGTTACCGAACTGCTTTGTGGCGGCACCGTAGTGACGAAGCATTAACCAATCTTGTTCATGGTCAGACGGGTTCCAAACAGCCTCTTTGTTGCCGGGTGTCGTCGATGAAAAGCGTATTTCTGTCCAGCCTCCTGCCCCTGGCAACCGTGATCACAGCAGTCGTCGGTATTGCCGGAGCGGGCTCCGCGGCGGAGCCGGACAAGCAGTTCTTCCAGTCGGCCGAAGGCAAATGGATCGGCCCCGGCGAAATCGTCGCCGGCAAGTACAAGGGCACCAAATTCAACTGCAGCTTCACCGGCTCGACACCCGACGGCAAGGTCGGCATGTCACTCGACGGCGGCTGCCGGGTCGGCATGTTCACCCAGCCGATGTCGGCCAAGATCGAGCGCAAGGGCCGCGAGGGCTACAAGGGCAGCTTCATGGGTGGTGCGACCGGCTCCGGCCTCGACATCATCGGCGGCAATGTGGTCGATGCCCGCAAGGTGGTCTTCACCATCAACCGCAACCAGTTGCGCGGCGTCATGCAGGCCCGCATCCCCGACGACAATTCGATGACAGTGACCATTGCCGTGCGCGTCGACGACCAGTTGGTGCCGGTGATCGGCATGAGCCTGAAGCGCGTCGACGCCGTCGAAGTCGGCTCCATCGCCCCGAACTGAACAATCCAAAGAAACAGGCGGCGACCCAATGGTCGCCGCCTCGTTTGAACCCATCGAATCAGGCGCTTAGCCCTTGATTGCCGCGGTTACCTCGTCATATGCCTTGCAGGCGTCGGCCAACGTCGTGGTGCCCTGATACTTGGTTGTCACCGCCTGG
The DNA here is from genome assembly GCF_040320745.1 of Mesorhizobium sp. M0621. Classification (NCBI taxonomy): domain Bacteria; kingdom Pseudomonadati; phylum Pseudomonadota; class Alphaproteobacteria; order Hyphomicrobiales; family Phyllobacteriaceae; genus Mesorhizobium; species Mesorhizobium sp. M0621. The sequence continues at coordinate 28,365 of NZ_JAMYQF010000013.1, forward strand.
ACCTTGGCCGTCAGGTCAGCCGCCTTGGACGGGTCCTTGGTGACCGCTTCCTGCAGCGCGGCAGCCATGTCCTGCGCTTTCTTGGTCGCGATCTCCGCCGTGCACTCGGGCGCCTTCGAGCAAGCCGAACCGGCTAGCACCGCCAGGCCGACGGCAACAAACAAAAACTTCTTCATGTGTCAGTCATCTCCTCAAAAAGGGCGCGACTTGATCGTCGATCGCCCTCCAATGGCCGAAGCCGAGCGTCCCTAGCCATCGATTGTGGCAAGATGCAACGTATTCCCGGCGTCAACTTGTGTTTCGCGCTTGCAACATCGCCGGCGATCCGGATTCGAGGCCGCCTAATGCGTGTCGCCCAAAAGTGCGCAGCGGTTTTGGGACAACGACATGCATAGTACAACAACCTAAAGCGCGTCGCATGAGGCCGTTCAGGCGCGACGCGCTTTAGCGCAGCTGGAGCAAGGTTCAGCCGCGAGGCTGTAGCAGCGCCAGCAGGGCCGTCGCCGCTGCAAGGACGGCGGTCAGAGTCAAGGGCGCCGTGGCACCATAGGTGTCCACGACATAACCACCGACAACCGCGCCGATCGTGATGGCAACCTGGAAAGAGACGACCATCAGGCTACCCGCCGCTTCCAGCGCATCAGGCGCCGCACGCGACAGATTGGTCGGCAGCACCACCGGCCCCATGCCGAAGGCGAGGCCCCAAAGTGTAACGAACCCGAAGGCAACGCCGATGTGCACGCCCCAAAGCACCAATGCCAGCGCCGCAAACGCCATCAATGCGGCGGTTACCACGAGAGCAATGCGGATATTGGCGTCGGCCATGCGGCCGCCGGCAATATTGCCAATCACGGCGGCGATGCCAAATCCGAGCAGAGCCAGGGCAATTGGCCCGGTTGCAAGGAGCGTCACGTGTTCGAGGAAGGGACGCACATAGACAGAGCCAGCAAAATGCCCTGTCATCAGCAAGACAATGGCAAGCATGCCGAGTTGAATACCACGCCGCCGTGTTAGCCGAAATACGTCTGCAAGACTGTTGCTTGCTGCTGCAGGCAAGGTCGGCAGGCTAAGCAACTGCAAAAGCATGGCAATCACGGCCAGCCCCGCCGTCATGGCCATGGCGCTGCGCCATCCCAGCCAGTCGCTGATCAACGCACCCATCGAGGGCGCGGCAATGGTGGCGAGCGAGACCCCGAGGGTGACGATAGCCATGCCTCGACCTGTCGCATTGGCGCCGACCAGCCTTGCAACGACAGCAACCGAAAGTGCCCAGAAAGCGCTGAGAGCAATCCCCAGTCCGGCCCTGCCTAGCAACAACAGCCAGAAATTAGGCGCCAACGCTGCAAGAATATTAGAACCGACCGCCAAGGCCATGAGGCCAACCAGCACCGTCTTGCGGTTCAATCGGCCGATGAGAACATTGCTCAACATGGCCGTCACGGCGCCGACGGAGGCGGTGGCGGTGACGACCTGTCCAGCCGTCCCCTCGCTGATGCCGAGATCACTCGCCATTGGCGTCAACAGACCTGCCGGCAGGAATTCGGCTGATACAAGGGCAAAGCTGGTGGCCGCCAATGAAAGGACCGCGAACCAGGTGGCCGCGCTCCACGCGACCGGCGCGTCGGCATCAAGGCCAATCGCGGCGTCTTCAAGCTGTAATGTTGTGTCAGTCACTGAAGGATCTCCAAAGTTTAGAGATCTTCATAGACGGGTCCGTCCGGATGATATGTATCTTAAAATCCGAAATTCATGTCTATTCGTCCGGGAATTGTGCGACGCACAACACCGGGCGAGACATTGGTGATGCGCTTGAACGCGCGCGCGAAGGACGCCTCGGAATCATAGCCCAAACGGGTAGCGACTTCGGCAACCGACAAGCCGTTTTGCCCCAGCAACTCGCGGGCAAGCTGCATACGCAGGCGAGCGAGATAGCGTGCAGCACCCTCCCCCAATACAGCGCTGAAGCGCTCGGCGAAAATCGAGCGCGATTGACCTGCCACGCCGGCGAGACTTTCCAGCGTCCAGTTACGGCCGGGGTCTCGGTGCATTGCTGCCAGCGCGCGGCCAATATGGGGATCGCGGATGGCTGCGAGCCAACCCGTGGTCGAGGCTCCCGAGCAATTGACCCAGCAGCGGATGAGCCGGGCTGTCAGCAAGTCCGCCATACGCGACAAGATGGTGGCGCTGCCCATCTGCGGATGTGCGGCCTCCGCCGTCATGGCCGCCAGCAAAGGACCAACGACCGGGTCATTGCCGGCCACGTCGCAACCCTTGATGATAGGCGGCATCAACGAGATCAATGGGTTAAGCGCACAGGAGTCCAAGGTCATGGAGCCGCAGAAAAGGGTGCTCGTCGCGCCCGTTCCTTCCCGCACCACCTCGCAGACGTTGCCCCCCAACTTGATCACCTGACAACCCTGGAACGAGTCGCCTGCAACATCCGGCGCACTCGCCAACCGATGGGCGATGCCTTGCGGCAGCAGCACCAGATCGCCATTGCGCAACTCCTGCCAGCCTTGCGCTTCGGTATGAATCCAGCATGGACCCTGGCCGACAAAATGGAAACGAAGCAGATTTTGTTGCGGAAAGTCTATGCTCCATGGATGCCGGAGCTCGCAGCGGCCATAGTTGACACCACTCAAGCGAAAGTCTTGCAGAACTTCGCTAAGCGCATCCATCGGGATGTGCGGCAACGACGGGCGGGACGAATAGTCAGACATATGGCTGATATATATGCCGAACGTCCGGCAGGCAAGCGGAGACCGTTGTTCCACCAAGGAAATCGCGTCAACGGCACCCTACCCTTCCTGTCAAGCTTTGTGCCCTTCCTGTCAAGCTTTGTGCCCTTGCCTCCCGCTCCCAGTGCATGCAAGGAGTGCTGTCAGACACAGGGAAAAGAGGCATGGCGGCGGAAGCATCGGGCAGCGAGCTTATTCAGGTGGTGGCGCTGCTCGCCGCGGGTGTCGTCGCGGTTCCGATCTTTAAACGCATGGGGCTGGGCTCGATCCTCGGCTATCTCGCCGCCGGTGTGGTGATCGGTCCGTTCGGTCTCGGCGTCTTTTCCGAATCGGAAGCCATCCTGCATGTCGCTGAGCTTGGCGTCGTCATGTTCCTGTTCATCATCGGGCTGGAAATGCAGCCGTCGCGGCTGTGGGGCCTGCGCCGCGAGATCTTCGGCCTCGGCGCCCTGCAGGTCGGCGTCTGCGCGCTTCTGCTGACCGGCGTTGGCATGGCGGGGGGGTTTCCGATCGCGCAATCCTTCGTCGCCGGCGCCGGCTTCGTGCTGACCTCGACGGCGATCGTCATGCAGCTTCTCGAGGAACGCGGCGAAATCGCCTCCCCGAAAGGCCAGCGCATCGTATCGGTCCTGCTGCTCGAGGATCTGGCCATTGTGCCGCTGCTGGCCCTGATCGCATTCCTGGCGCCCGGTGGGGCCGACACCAGCCTGTCGGAGCGGCTGACGGAGGTCGGCATCGGCCTCGCCGCGATCGTCGGCCTGGTGGTGGCCGGCCGATATCTGCTCAATCCGTTCTTCCGCATCCTGGCGGAAGCCCGTGCTCGCGAGGTGATGACGGCAGCAGCACTTCTGGTCGTTCTCGGATCCGCGCTCGCCATGCAGCTTAGCGGCCTGTCGATGGCGATGGGCGCCTTCCTGGCCGGCGTGCTGCTGTCCGAATCGACCTTCCGCCATCAGCTCGAAGCCGACATCGAACCCTTCCGCGGCATCCTGCTCGGCCTGTTCTTTCTCGCGGTCGGTATGTCGCTCGACCTGCATGTGGTCGCCGCGAACTGGCGGCTGATCGCCATCTATGTCGTCGCCTACATGGTGATGAAGGCGTTCGGCATCTACATCGTCGCCCGCGTCCTGAAATCAGGTCATCGCGAAGCGCTGGAGCGCGCGGTCTTCATGGCGCAAGGCGGCGAATTCGCCTTTGTCCTTTACTCGGCGGCCGCGGCCGTCGGCATCATCGACGGCAACGCCAACGCGACGCTGACGGCGATCGTCATCATCTCCATGGTGCTGACGCCGCTGGCGATCATCGCCTTGCGGTATCTGACACCGCGCGACGAGCAGTCACTCGACGGCGTCGATGTCGCCGATGGCCTGACCGGCAGCGTGCTGGTCATCGGTTTCGGCCGCTTCGGGCAGATCGCCAGCCAACCGCTGCTGCTGCGCGGCATCGACGTCTCAATCATCGACAATGATGTCGAAATGATCCAGGCGGCGGCCGATTTCGGCTTCAAGGTCTACTATGGCGATGGTACGCGGCTGGACATCCTGCATGCCGCCGGCGCCGGCCGGGCGCGCGCCGTGCTGATCTGCGTCGACAAGGCTGATGTGGCCGTTCGCATCGCCCAGCTGATCAAGGCTGAGTTCCCACTGCTCACCGTGCTGGCCCGCGCTTTCGACCGCGGAACGGCGCTGCAACTCATTCGCGCCGGTGTTGATTTCCAACTGCGCGAAACCTTCGAATCCGCACTTGTTTTCGGTGGCTCGGCACTGGAATCGCTGGGTGTCGATCCGGAAGACGTGGCTGAAACAATCGAAGATGTCAGGCGCCGCGACACCGACCGCTTCGAAACCCAGCTCGCCGAAGGCATTCGCGCCGGGCAGCGCTTCCTGAGGGGCAATATCGGCACGCCGATACCGACACCGCTGTCCACGCCGCGCCGCCCTGGCCAGGCGCTCAACGAAGAGACGGCCGGCGTGCTGCACAAATCCGAACCCGCCGATTGAGCAAGGAATTGTGCATGGAATTGGACAGCAGAGCCCTGTCGGTCACCAAATTCTGGCGCGATGCCGGCGAGGATGCCTGGTTCGAGAAGAACGAGGCATTCGATGCCGACTTCCGCGACCGCTTTCTCGATCTCCACTACGCCGCCGCGCGGCGTGAATGCGACGCCTGGCTGGAGCATGCCGAAGGCTCGCTGGCGCTGATGATCCTGCTCGATCAGTTTCCGCGAAACTGCTTTCGCGGCACCGGCCATATGTACGCGACCGACCCGCTCGCCAGATATTTTGCCGCAAAGGCGATCGCGGCCGGCCATGATCTGGCGCTCGAGGAAGAAATCCGCGTCTTCCTCTATCTGCCGTATGAGCATTCGGAACTGCTTGCCGACCAGCACATATCGGTCGATCTGACCCTGGCCAGGGCCGAACCCTATCTGAAGTATGCCGTCGAACACCGCGATATCATTCAGAGTTTCGGCCGTTTTCCGCACCGAAACAGGATGCTTGGCCGCAAAACCACCCCGCAGGAGCAGACATTCCTGGATGGCGGCGGATTCTCGGGCTAAAAGCCCGGCTGCCGCCTCGCCCAAGCGTCAGGCCAGCCACCAATCCCGGCCGGATGACAGTCGCTCGATGCCGGATGTGTCGACGGCGACCAGCCGGTCCGTGATGCTGCGACCACTGACGACCAGGCCGGGCGCGATCTCGGCCAGCGGCGCCAGCACGAAGGCCCGCTCCAGCATGCGCGGATGCGGCACCTCCAGCCCGGTTTCGTGAATGACGCGGTCGCCGAACACCAGAATGTCGATGTCGATCAGCCGCGGCCCCCAGCGTTCCTCGCGCACCCGCTTCAGCTTGCGTTCGGCATCGAGACAGAGGTCGAGCAGCGCCCGCGGCGATAGCCCGGTGGAAATTGCGGCAGCCGCATTGAGAAAATCCGGCTGATCGAGCTTGCCCCAGGGCGGCGTGCGATAGAGCGAGGAGACGCCGGTGACACGCGTGTCCGCATCGGCATCGAGCATGCGCAACGCCGCGCCCATTGATTTCGCCGGGTCGCCAAGATTGCCGCCAAGGCTGAGATAGACCGTACTATTCGGGCCAGACAACGGTCACCTCGACGTAATCGAGCACGCCGGGCACCGGGGCGTTCGGCTTGCGCACGGTGATTTCGGCTTTCTTGATCTGTGGAAAACGCGCCGTCAGCGCACGGGCCACTTCGAGCGCCAGGGACTCGATCAGAAAACGGCGATGCCCGGTGATGATCTCTTCGATCACCGTGAACGCAATGCCGTAGTTGACGGTATCCTCGATGGAATCCTCGACAAGCGCCCTGCCGGGATCGACGGTGAGAGCGGCATCGACATAGAAGCGCTGGCCGAGCCTCTCCTCCTCGTCCAGCACGCCGTGCCGGGCAAAGAAAGCGCAGTTCTTCATGCGGATGACATACATCGCTCAGTCTCTCGCCCGGTCGGTTTGACGCGCCAGCATAGCATCTGCGAGCGCCAGCGCGTCCACGTTGAATGCGACATCGTGGACGCGAAACAGATTGGCGCCCTTGAGCCGCAGGATGACGCTGGTCGCCGCCGTTCCAACACCTCTGTCAGCCGCATCGCGGCCGGTGACTGTGCCGATGAAGCGTTTTCGCGACGTGCCGGCCATCAGCGGCAAGCCGAGTGTATGCAATTCCGAAAAGCGCGCCATCAGGTCGAGATTTTCCTCCGCCGTCTCCTTGGCGAAGCCGAATCCCGGATCGAGCACGATATGGTCGTCGGCAACGCCGTTCTGGTCGGCGATTTCGAGCGATTTTCGCAGGAATTCCAACTGATCGGCAATCACGTCCGGCAGCTTCTGGCGATCCCGCCCGGTATGCATGATGACGAGCCCGGCACCGGTATCGGCGGCGACACGCGCAATGTCAGGCTCACGCTGCAAACCCCAGACATCGTTGACGATATGGGCGCCGGCGGCCACCGCGAGCCTGGCGGTGTCGGCGCGATAGGTGTCGACCGAAATCAGCACCTCACTAGTGCTCGCCAGCGCTTCGATCACCGGCAGGATGCGGGCCTGTTCCTCGCTTGCCGATACCACGGCGGCACCGGGGCGGGTCGATTCTCCACCGACATCGACGACCAGTGCCCCTTCCGCCATGATGCGCCGTGCCTGGGCCAGCGCCTTTTCAGGGGCGTCGAACAGACCGCCGTCGGAAAAGCTGTCGGGCGTGACGTTGAGGATGCCGACGACCACGGCCTTGCCGCCAAGGTCGAGATGGCGTCCATGCGCCAACTGCCATCGCCTAGCCGTCATTGTTCATCAACCATGGGGTTCATCAACCTAGGGCTCATCAACCATGTGTGATCCCTAGCGGATCAATTCCGTTGCGCCGGCAACGGCCGTAAAGCAAGGTGGTCGAAGAGGCAACATGATGAAACGATCCATGCTTGGCATCAAACAATCCTTGGCTGGCGCGCTGCTGCTCGCCGTGACCCCGATCCCGGCGGGTGCGGCCAATCTCGTCAAGACCTACAGCTACTTCGCCGTTGGCGGCAGCACGCTCGACGACATCGAGGCGCAGCTCTTCAAACGCGGGCCGGAGGTGAAAAGCACGGGCACGCGCCACCCGGGCGCCACCCAGATGGCCTTCACCACCCGCGTCAGCTATGCGCAGACATCGAACTCCTGCCGGATCGCCGACGCTGTGGTGACCGTCAAGGTGAAGGTGATCCTCCCCGAGTGGCGACGCCCACGCAAGTCCGATGCCGATGTCAGGCTGTTCTGGGACACGCTGGCCGCCGACATCAAGCGCCACGAGGAGCGCCACGTCGAGATTGCCAAGAACCATGGCCGCGAGCTCGAAGAGGCGCTGAAAGCCACCTACCCGCAAAGGAGCTGCAGCGCCGCCAAGGCCAAGGCCGCCGCGATCACCGCGGCTGTTCTTGCCAGGCACGACCGGGCCCAGCTCCAGTTCGACCGTGTCGAAAGCGTCAATTTCGAAAGCCGCATCCTGAGGCTGCTGCGCTACCGGATGGAGCGCATCGGGAACGGTCAATTGCCGCCGGCCTGAGCGCTCGAACTGACGAAAGCCAAATTCGCCGAAGCATAGTGCCAGCTTTGAAAAACTTTCGAGCCCCTGTCGAAATCGGCCTATATGGACGACATATAGCAGGCTCGCCAGGCGCGAGTTCAAAACGCCAATGCGATCGAGACGGTCAAAAGGCCGGAGCGGCTGAACAGCGCCGGTCATCGCAAGCTTACGGATGAACGATCATGGACCAGGCTGTCGACAATCAAACGATGGTGGAAACTGGCGCGCCGCTGACCGAGAGCGAAAAGAACGCCATCATCGGCGGCGTGCTCCTGTCGATGCTGTTGGCGGCACTCGACCAGACCATCGTCGCGCCAGCCATGCCGACCATCGGGCATGCGCTCGGAAACGCACAATATCTGCCATGGATCGTCACCGGCTACCTCCTGACCGCAACCGCCGTGGCCCCGCTCTACGGCAAGATTTCCGATGTTTATGGCCGCCGGCCGACCGTTTATGCCGCGATCCTGATCTTTTTGGCGGGTTCACTGGTCAGTGCGATGGCCCCCAACATGTTTGTGCTGGTTGTCGGGCGGGCGATCCAGGGCGCCGGTGGCGGCGGCTTGTTCGCTTTGACACAGACCGTCGTCGGCGATCTCGTTCCGCCACGCGAGCGGGCACGTTACGCCGCCTGGTTCTCCGGCACATGGGCTGTTGCCAGCATTGCCGGACCGTTGCTCGGCGGCACTTTCGCCGAGCACCTGCACTGGTCGCTGATCTTCTGGATCAATATCCCGCTGGGTTTTCTTGCGATGGCGATCATCAACAAGCCGCTCAAGAAACTGCCCATTGCCGCCAAGCACCATCGTATCGACGGCCTGGGCGCGCTGCTTCTGATCATCGCAACGGCGCTGTTGCTGCTCGCATTGAATTGGGGCGGCAGCGCCTATCCCTGGATTTCGCTTGAAGTCATCGGCGTTCTTTGCGGCTCGGCGATTTTCTGGGGCGCTTTTGCCTTGAGGCTGATGCGAGCCGCCGAACCGCTCATCTCGCTCGAAGTGCTTGGCAATCCAATCGTTCTGGCAGGCACGCTTTCGATGTTCCTGCTTCAGGCCGCAAGCGTCGGTATGGCGGTGTACCTGCCCGTCTATCTCCAGTCGGTGCTCGGCCTGTCGGCAGCAGAGTCGGGCACCGCGATGCTTGGGCTTCTGCTGGGGACCGTCGGCGGCGCGACATTCAGCGGGCGTATGATACCGCGCTTCACCCACTACAAGCGCATTGCAATGGTGGGCGTCGTCTTCAGCATGCTGTGCCTCTGCCTGCTGGCCTTTGTCGCAGGGCATGCATCGCTGCTGGAAGTAGAGGTTTTGACGATTTGCATAGGGTTGGGGACCGGAACGACGTTTCCGGTCACCACCGTGTCGGTCCAGAACGCCGTCGACCGCATGCATCTTGGCGTCGCGACCGGTGTGCTGACATTCCTGCGCTCGCTGGGCAGTGCGCTTGGGGTCGCGATGCTCGGCGCGGTCGCTCTGGGCTATGGCCTGCCGCTTGCCGGTGAAGGCGTGCGGATCGCTGGTCATAGCGCATCGGTCGAGCCGTTCGTGATGATCTTTGTCGTCGCCGCAGCCACATTGCTGCTGGGGCTGGTCACGCTGATGCTGATGCCGGAAAAGGAGCTTCGCGGTCATGCCAACGACGCAGCTCCGATCCTCGCGGAGTAAAAGTTAGCCGGAGACGCCGAGCTTCTTCTGCAGGCTGGTCGACGAGGTCGTGTACTGGAACACGATGCGCTCGCCGGGGCTGATGATGCGCTTGGCGGCCTGCGCCATCAGCGCCACCTCGTGGAAGCCCGACAGGATCAGCTTCAGCTTGCCGGGATACCAGTTGATGTCGCCGACCGCGAAGATGCCCGGCACCGATGTCTGGAACTTCTCTGTATCGACCGGAATGAGGTTCTCGTGAAGATTGAGGCCCCACTCCGCGATCGGTCCGAGTTTCATGGTCAGGCCGAAGAACGGCAGCATGCGCGTGCAAGGCACCTCGACGTCGCCGTCCGGTCCCTTGATGGTGGCCGATGACAGCTGGCCCTCAGTGCCGGTCAGTCCGGTCACTTGCCCGACCTGGAACTCCAGCTGTTTCATCTCCTGCATGGCATACATCTTGTTGACGCTGTCGGGCGCGGCACGGAACTCGGGCCGCCGGTGCACCAGAGTCACGCTCTTTGCCACGGGCTGCAGGTTGAGCGTCCAGTCGAGCGCCGAGTCGCCGCCGCCGACAATGACGAGGTCGTGGCCGCGAAAATCCTCCATCCGGCGTACCGAATAGAAGACACTCTTGCCCTCATAGGGCTCGATGCCCGGGATCGGCGGACGCTTGGGCTGAAAGGAGCCGCCGCCGGCGGCAATCACCACCACCTTGGCCTCGAACACCTCGTTCTCGTCTGTGGTGACGCGAAAACTGCCGTCCTCCAGCTTTTCGAGGCTGGAGACCATGCGGTTGTAGGTGAAATCAGGCTTGAACGGCGCGATCTGCTCGAGCAATTTGTCGACCAGCCCCTGCGCCGAGATCGAGGGCCAGCCGGGAATGTCGTAAATCGGCTTTTCCGGATAGAGTTCCGCGCATTGGCCACCGGGCCGGTCGAGGATGTCGATCAGGTGGCACTTCATGTCGAACAGGCCGAGTTCGAACACGGCAAACAGGCCGACCGGCCCTGCCCCGACAATAAGCACGTCTGTCTTGGTGGTTTCGGTCATGCGATGTGCCTCGCTGCGAAGAGAGCAGGACACTGCATGACCAATGCTCCGCTGCCAAGCCGCAGCGGGAAAAATCAGTTGGCAAAGATACCGCGCTTATCCCTGGCGGGCGGGCACGCGGACAACCAGGCCGTCAAGTGCGTCGCGCACCTTGATCTGGCACGACAGGCGTGAGTTCGGCTGGACCTCGTAGGCGAAGTCCAGCATGTCCTCTTCCATCGCTTCCGGCTCGCCGACCTCAGTCGTCCAGGCTTCGTCGACATAGACGTGACAGGTCGCGCAGGCGCAGGCGCCGCCGCATTCCGCCTCGATCCCGGGCACAGCGTTGCGGATCGCGTTCTCCATGACCGTCGAGCCGTTCTCGGCGTCCATGTCGAAATGTGTGCCGTCATGGGCGATGAAAGTCAGCTTGGTCATTTGTCACCTGAAGGGAGTCTCAGCCGAGATAATCACTCCGGCGAGCAAGTCAACTGCCGCGCGAAAGCGCCGCTTCGTGACGTTTTTCCGCAAACCGGGTTTAGCGCCGGATTCAGCGACTGATGGCGGCGATGAAATCGCGCACTTCGTCGATCAGCGTGCCGAGCCGCTTGAGCGTCTGGTTGTCTTCCGGCCGGTGCTCGATCTCGGTGACGCAATCGGCAATGGCAAAGGCACCCACGCCCCGTGCCGAGCCCTTGAGTCCATGGGCGAGCAGAAGCCGGTCCTTGATGTCTGCGTCGACTATTCTGTCGCGCACCGACAGCGCCTGTTGTACAAACAGCGCCAGCACCTCCTGCTCGAGGCTGCGGTCGCCCATCGTCTGGCGGGCAAGGTGTGCCAAATCGACCGGCCGTGACCGTCTTGGTCCGGATACGTCGCCCCCGGGCATTGAGAAGGCGATGCCGCTTTCGCCACGCATGAACTCGAACTCCGTTTCTTCGATCGCCCAAAAACCTAAGCGAATCCAGTGGACAACGGGTTAATGGTTGGCCCGGAAAAATGGTGCGAAAACGGCGCCGAAATCACGGTTGCGTTAACCTTATATTTAAAGTTTTACGTATCCCGCGGAATGCATGTTTTCTTTACCCCCCTGTGTCATTACGATACGAGGGGTCCATTTTCAGCCTCCTGCGCGTGGTAAGACAAACAGAATTATAAGCCCGCGGCAGCTAGTACAGGGTAGCGAAGGCATGGCAAAGAAACCAACGACGAGAACTCTCGACAACGAAGTGGCCAGGGAACTGGAAAAGGCGCTTGATTTCGACCTCAGCAATGATGTCGGCAGCGGCGACCTCGACATCGCGGCTTCGATGGAGGATCTGGAAGCGCAGATATCTCAGGCCGCCGACGAGCTGGCACGCGAGGGACGCGATCAGAAACCGGAGCCCGTGGTCAATCAGAGCCAGGCCGCAAAACCCGCGCCAAAGGCCAAGCCTGCCGAGTTGCGTCCCGTGGAAACACGCAATGGCGCCCAGCCTGCGGGTTTCGCGCCGGCCAATGACGATCGCCAGAAGGACTACAAGACGCTCCTGCACAGCCTCAACAGGCGTGCCTCGAACACCATTTACTGGGTTGTCGCCTTCGTTTCGCTCGCCTGGTTCGCCGGCGCCGGCGGATTGGCCAATCTCCTTTTCGGACCGAGCATCTGGAGAATCCGCACGCTTGACCAGTTCCTTGCCCGTCCGGAGTTGATCGGCCTCGCCGTCGCGGCGATCGTGCCCGTCATCCTGTTCTGGGCTTTCGCGGCCATGATTCGCCGCGCCCAGGAAATGCGCATTGCCGCCCAGTCGATGACCGAAGTGGCCTTCCGTCTGACCGAACCGGAAAACCTTGCCCAGGATCGAGTCATGATGATCGGCCAGGCCGTTCGTCGCGAGGTCGCGGCCATGGGCGAAGGCATCGAACGCACGCTTGCCCGCGCCGTCGAGCTGGAAACGCTGGTTCACAGCGAAGTCAACCAGATCGAACGCTCCTATTCCGAAAATGAATCCCGCATCCGCTCGCTGGTCGACGGGCTCGGCAGCGAGCGCGAAGCCGTCGTCACGCACGCAGAGCGCGTCCGCGCCTCGATCACCGGCGCGCATGAGACGCTGAAGGACGAGATCGGCGCCGCCTCCGACATCATCCGTGATTCGATCCTCAATGCGTCGACCAAATTGTCGATGACCATCACCAATTCCGGCGACACGCTCATCGACCGCATCAACGAAAGCTCGATGTCGATCTTCGATTCGGTGGAAGGTCGGCTCGATTCGATCACCGACCGTCTGTCGACCTCCGGCGAGGCCTTCGCCAGCCTTCTCGACACCCGCATCGCCAAGCTGACGGACACCACGGACGGCCTGACACGGTCGTTGACCGATCTGCTCGACGATCGCACCACCGGCATGGTGTCACTGCTTGGCGGTGCCGCACGCACCCTCAATTCCGAGTTCGAGGCCAGCCTCAACGGCATCGAGCGGACGCTCGCCGAACGCGGCCAGGCGCTGATCAGCGAGTTCCAGACCCGCGCCGAGGCGCTGGATACCGGAACGCAGAAGCTCAATGCGGCCCTCGAGGCCCGCGCCCGCCAGATCAACGAGACGCTGGTCGAGCGCGCCCGTGAAATCGCCCACACCTTTGCCGAGAGCAAGGACACGCTGTCGGCGATGATCGATCAGGGCAAGACCCAGATCGGCGCCGACATGGCCGACATCGTCACCTCGACCTCCTCCATGCTCGAAGCCCGCGCCAGCGACTTCGCCGGGCGCATGGAAGCCGCCCGTCACGTCGTCTCGCGTTCGTTCGACAGCGACATCCAGCGGCTCGCCGATGCCCGTGTCGGCATCGAGGAAGCCGTAGAGAACCACAGCAGAAAGCTGTCCGAAAGCCGCGAGCGCATGGCCGAAGCCATGCAGGCCGATCTGGCGAAGTTCGCCGAGGGCCGCGCCGGCATCGATGCGGCGGTGACCAACCAGGTGCAGAAGCTGGCCGAAGGCCGCAGCCTGATCTCGCGCGCTCTCGAAGAGGATCTGCGCAAGGTCAACGAATCGCGGGCGGCCATCGATGCGTCGCTCGGCAGCCACCTCGAAAGGCTGGAAGAAGGCCGCAACAGGCTCTCCACGGCCCTGAACGAAGACTCCGGGAAACTTGTGCAAGCCCGTACGATCATTGATGAAATGGTTGCCGGACACGTCGGAAAACTCGCCGAGGGCCGCAACATCCTGTCGCGCGCACTGGAAGCCGATCTCGGCAAACTATCCGACAGCCGCGCCGACATCGACGGTCTTGTCGCCGGTCAGGTCGAGAAGATCGCGGAGGGCCGCGCCGTGCTCGCCAAGGCGTTGGAAAACGACATTATAGGCATCAAAAACCTCATCGAAACCCATTCCGCCAAGCTGGCGGAAGACCGCACGCAGCTTTCCCACTCGCTCGACAGCGATCTGTCCGGCATACGCGGCCTGATCGAGGGCCATTCGGGACGGCTGGCCGAAGACCGCAGCCTGCTGTCGCAGACGCTCGAAGCCGACCTTGCCAAGCTTGCCGAGAGCCGCTCGAGCATCGACGGTCTCGTCGCTGGTCAGGTCGAGAAGCTGGCGGAAGGCCGTGACATTCTCAAACGGGCTCTGGAATCCGATCTGAACACGATCAAGGGCGTCATATCGAGCCAGTCGGAAAAGCTGGCCGAGGATCGCGGGCAGCTTTCGCGGGTCCTGGAAGCCGACCTGCAGAATGTGAACAGCGTCATCGCCGACCACATGAACAAGCTGGTTCAGGACCGTTCGACCCTGTCCAAGGCGCTCGAGAACGATCTCGCCAAGCTGGCCGACAGCCGCTCCAGCATCGACGGGCTGGTCGCCGGTCAGGTCGAAAAGTTGTCTGAGGGTAGAGATATCCTGCGGCGCGCCCTGGAATCCGACCTCAATGCGATCAAGGGAACCATTGCAGACCAGTCGCAGAAACTGGTCGATGACCGGGCACAATTCGCCCGGGCGCTCGAGGCTGATCTCGAAAGCGTCAACAGCCTGGTCAACAGCCATTCCGAACGGCTCGCCCAGGACCGTTCGACCTTGTCGAGGTCACTTGAGGCCGACCTCGAAAACGTCGGCGGCCTCGTCAACAGCCACGCGGAAAGGCTTGTCCAGGAACGCTCGACCCTGTCGAAGGCGCTTGAAGACGACCTGGCCAAGCTCGCCGAGAGCCGCTCCAGCATCGATGGCCTGGTCGCCGGCCAGGTCGAGAAACTCGCCGAAGGCCGCGATATTCTCAAGCGCGCGCTGGAAGCCGATCTGGCCAAGCTGGCCGAAAGCCGCTCCAGCATCGACGGTTTGGTCGCTGGTCAGGTGGAGAAACTGGCCGAAGGCCGCGACATTCTCAAACGCGCCCTCGAAGCTGACTTGCAGAAGCTGACCGAAAGCCGCGGCGATATCGACGATGTCATTGCCGGACATGTCGGCAAGCTGTCCGAGGGTCGCAATATGCTGACCCGCGCGCTGGAAGACGATCTCGGCAAGCTCGCCGAGACCCGCAAGGACGTTGACCGCTCGCTGTCGGGCCATATCGACCAGATAGCCGCCAGGAGCACCGGCATTTCCGACGCGATCGCTGCCGATGTCGAGAAGATCGAGCAGGCGTTCAGCCGTCAGACCGGCATAATCGAAGAGCGCGCCGGCACCATGGAACGTGCGCTCTCGACAGGCGTCGACAACGTTCGCGCCGTGCTCGAGAAGAGTGCCGTGTTTGTCGCCGGCGCCCTGCGCGAAAAGGTTCTGGAAGTCACCAGCACGCTGCACGAGCAGGCCGGTGCCGCGTTCAGTGACGCCGACCGCAAGATCGCCGAGCGCGCCGAGCAGACCTCTGCCGCCCTGCTGGCACGGGCCGAAGATATCGCCCGCACCTTCGAGGACGCCGACCGTCGCCTGCACGCCCGTGCGGAAGATACGTCGAACGCCTTGCTTGCCCGCGCGGACGATACGTCCAGTTCGCTGCTGGCCCGCGCCCATGAAACCGCCGATCAGCTGGCTGCTCGTGCAAGCCAGATCGCCGGCGCCTTCGACGTGGCGGACCAGAAGCTCGCCGCCCGCGCCCAGGAAACCACTGACCAGCTGACCGCCCGGGCTCAGGACACCGCCGATCATCTGACCGCCCGTGCAAGCGAGATCGCCGGCACGTTCGATGCAGCCGATCAGAAGCTGGTCGCCCGCGCCATCGAAACGGCCCAGTCGCTGGCCGCGCGCGCCGGCGATATCCTGCGCAACTTCGAAGGCGCCGACCAACGGCTCGGCATGCGCATCGGCGAATCGGCCGAAGCGCTTGCCGCCCGTGCCTCGGACCTTGGCCGCATCTTCGATGCAGCCGACCAGCAATTGGTCTCGCGCATCGCCGAAGGTTCGGAAGCACTGTCCAGCCGCGCCTCGGAAATCGGCCGCATCTTCGACGACGCGGATCAGCGCCTGGTGACGCGCATCGCCAGCAGCACCACCACGATCGGCGAGCATGCCCAGACCATCGTCGGCGCCTTTACCGATACCGAGCAAAGGGTCGCCGAACGTGCAAGGCGGACCGGTCAGGAAATGGCCGTGCATGCCCGCGAAATCGAGCAGGCGCTTGCCGGCGCCGACGAGCGGCTTGCATCGAGCGCGGCGGCCGCGGCCGCCCGTGTCGAAGAGCAGGTCTCAGGCGTCGAGAACCGCCTCGCCCATACGGCCGAGACGATGGGCCAGAAGCTCAACGAGCAGGTGTCGAATGCCGAGGCGCAACTCGTTTCGCGCGCCAATGTAATCGCCGAGACCTTCACCGCGGTTGGCCAGCATATCGGCCAGAGCACCAACGATGCCGCCAAGACGATCGGCGCCAACACCCGCGAACTCAACACCATGCTTGCAGCGCGTTCGGCCGAAATGTCGAAGATCCTCGACGAAACCGCACGGCCTTTGGTCGAGCGCTTCGCCCAGGGCGGTTCGGAACTGCAAAAGAGCATGGAAGAGGTCACCGAACGCGCCGCCGAGAAGCTGCGCAGCGAGAATGCCGCACTTGTCGACGCGCTCGCCAGTCGTACTGCCGAGACCTTGTCGGCGGTCGAAGGCGCCCGCTCGTCACTGTCCGACAGCGTCGCCGACCTCATCGGCCGCATGACCAAGTCCAGCTCGCAGCTCGGTCAGCTGATCGAGCAGGCTGCAGTCAATCTCGGCGAGGTCGATGAACGCCTCAGCGGCAGCACGCAAAGCTTCGCCGCCACCACCGAGAAAGCCGCGCAGACCTTCGCCAGTTCGGCGCGACTGGTCGATTCGAACACCACAAGGCTGACGGACTTGTCGTCGTCCACCTTGCGCGAGGTCGCGTCGATCGCCACCAAGTTCGACGAACACAGCCGTCTGCTGTCCAGCGCTTCGGACCTGTTGAGTTCGGCCCAGAGCAACCTCGAGCACACGCTCGAACGGCAGTCGTCGCTCGAGGATCTCGCCGTCGGCCTGGTCAAGAAATCGGAAGATCTCGAAAGGGTCATGCGCTCGTTCGAAAATCTCGTCGGCCAGACGCTGCAGAACGCCGAAGGCAAGACGATGGAGTCGGCCGACAAGATCCGCAACGCCATCACCGACGTCGTCGATTCGGCTACCAAGCGCTTCGCCGATGCGACCGAGGAGATGCGGCGCACCGCGGGCTCGATCAAGAGCGAACTCGACCTCACCCGCGCCGAACTCAAGAAGGGCGTCATCGAGATGCCGGAAGAGGCAAAGGAATCGACCTCGGCCATCCGCCGCGCCGTCTCCGAGCAGATCAACGCCCTGAAGGAGCTTTCGGACATCGTTGCGAAGTCCGGTCGCAGCAGTGATGGCTCCGAGCCCCGCAATCTGCGTCCGGCGCCGCAAGCGCCGGCCGCACGCACCGCCGAGCCGCCGCGGCGCGCACCGCCGGCACCGCAGCCGGAGCTGCGCACCCCTCAGGCGCCGTTGGGCGGCCCTGCATTGCGCGGCACGCTCGACCTTGAGCGCCCCGCCGAGGCGGCACCACGCCAGCGTGGTGATGCACGTACGCCTCAGGGCGGTTGGGTGCGCGATCTCCTGACCGCGGCGTCGAACGACGAGGACCTAAGGTCCGCAGCACCCTCGGCGCCCGCGGAAGCACCGCGCGCGGCCCCTGCCCAGCGCTCGCCCCTGCATGTCGTGGAATCGCTGAACTCGCTCTCCGTCGATATCGCGCGAGCCATCGATCACGAAGCTTCGATCGAGTTGTGGAACCGCTACCGGCGTGGCGAACGTGACGTGTTCACGCGGCGGCTCTACACGCTGAAGGGCCAGCAGACGTTCGACGAGATCCGTCGCAAGTATCAGGCGGAGGCCGAGTTCCGCGCCGCCGTCGACCGCTACTGCGACGATTTCGAGAAGCTGCTCAAGGATGTCTCGCGCAACGACCGCGACAACATCATGGCGCAGACCTACCTGACGTCGGACACCGGCAAAGTCTACACCATGCTGGCCCACGCCAGCGGCCGCCTGCATTGATCGACCGATAGGGTAACCAACAAAAAAGGCGGGAAATTTCCCGCCTTTTTCATGTCGACCGACTTGTATTGTGGCACATCAACGGCGCCGCGTCCGTTGCAGTGCCTCTGACATCGGAGTTGGCAGAAGTGCTGTGCGATCAAACCTTTACCGAAATCAGATCACCGAATCCGTCCAGCGCACGATCTGCTTGGCGGCATCGCCGAACGCGTTGTCGAGCGCACTGACATAGGCCGGATTGCCGCTGCCCAAAACGGGCGCGGAGGCGGTGAAGCTCTTCGACGCACGCACCTCGCCATTGCGATCGTTGAGGATGCGCACGAACAGGTCGACCTCGGCATGTTCGCCGCCGTCGACGCTCACTTCGAACGAACGGACCTCGACGATCACCTGATAATCGATCGCAAGGCCCTCGCCCGGCTTGCCGACGCCGGCAAAACTGCCCGAACGCTGGAACGTCTCGGCCAGCCGCGCCTGCACGATCAGCGGCAGCCGGTCGGCCCATTGCGCGCCCTTGAGATACTGGATCGAGCGATCCGATGGCTTGATGACGATGTTCTGGCTGTCCAGTGCTTTGAGCGCCGACGGCTGCGCGATCAGGATCTGGCGACGGCTGTGGCCGCGCGCATCAACCGAAGGCGCCGACAGCTCAAAGGTGTCGAGTGGCGCAGGCTTGCCTCCAAACACCGCGCAGCCGGCCAGCGTCAGGGCAAGCAGTGCCGCAGCCGATGTCAACCCGCCCGTTCTCAACCACACAGACTTCACGCGCGATCCCCGTTGTCCCCGGATCGTAAGATCATGCCGCTTTCGCGGCTCATGTTTCTGGGGTGCGTCGACGCCGAAGTCAACGTCGCGCCCTGCCATCGAACTGCCTTACCTCGCCTTCGCCACCCGAAAGGATGCGCTGCGGATTGCGGCTGAGATCGGTCACCGCCTCCTCGATGCGGCTGATCGAACGGCGGCTGTCCTGCACCAGCGCCTCGACATTCGAAAGCCCCTGACCCGAGAAGCGCGTCAGATTGTCGGTGATGACGCCAAGGCGCGCATTCAGCGTGTCGGCTACCTGCTTGAATGATTTCAGCGTGGCTCTGGCGTCGGCCATCACGCCATCGGCCTGACCCGAGCCGAGCAAGGTGTCGACCCTGGCGAGGATGCCGTCGACGCGCACCGAGGCATCGTTGAGGCGCTGGGCGAGTTGCTTGGCATCCTTGATCGTCTGGTCGATGTCGTCGGCCCGGTTGGCGAATTTGTCGGTCACTTCTGCGATGTCGGCGGCCGCCTTGTCGGCG
Organism: Mesorhizobium sp. M0621; assembly: GCF_040320745.1. NCBI lineage: Bacteria > Pseudomonadati > Pseudomonadota > Alphaproteobacteria > Hyphomicrobiales > Phyllobacteriaceae > Mesorhizobium > Mesorhizobium sp. M0621. Next base: position 47,624 of record NZ_JAMYQF010000013.1, read on the forward strand.
TTTTCGCTGGCCTTCTGGATGTTGGCGAGTGCGGAACGCACCTGCGCCGGATCGATGCCGTCGAGCACGCCGTCGACCTTCGTCAGCGTGCCTTGCGTCTGCTTGGCGAAATCGTTGACCGACCCGACGGCCGTATCGACGTTCTTGATCACGCCGTCGAGCTGTTTCGAAGTCTCCTTGAGGTTGCCCGTCACCGTATCGACGTTGGCGACAATGCTCTTGATCTTGTCCTTGTCGACGGCGTTGAGCAGGCCTTCGGCTGCCTTGAGCGTGCCGTCGAGCTTGCCGGAAACGCCTTTCAGCTCGTCGGACAACGCACTGGCGGCGGATAGGAACTTGTCGATACCGTCGGAATTCTTGGCCAGCGCATCGGAGAAGGTCTGCACGTTCTGCACGGTCTGCGTCAGCGGCCCGCGAACGTCCTTGGTGAAGCCTTCGAGTTCCGTGAGCACCTTGTCGGCGCGGGTAAAAATGTTCTGCGCTGTCTGCAAGAGGTTGGTTACCGCCGACGGGTTGGCGACGATCTCGGCGACCTTGCCTTCCTTTTCCGCCTGGTCGAGGAGTTTTACTTCCTTGGGGTCGGCGCCCTTGAGTTCGATGTTGGCCTGTCCGGTGAGGCCGGCAAGACCGATATCGGCCTGCGTCGACTTGGTGATCGGCGTCAGGCGATCGATCTCGGTGTCGGCGATGGCGACTGTCGGATTGTCGACGTCGATATAGACGCGCCTGACATCGCCGACCTTGACGCCGTTGAACAGCACGAAACTGCCGCGGCCAAGCCCGGACGCCGAACCCGGAATGCGCACGCGCAGCACCGTCGTCTCGCCCTTTTCGCCGATCGCCGCCGTCCAGTAGACGAAGGCGAACGCCGCCAGGATCGCGGCCAGCGTGAAAATGCCGACAATGACGTAATTGGCTCTGGTTTCCATTGTCCCACTTATGGCTATGCGCGCGCGGCAAGATCAAGTTGCCGAGCGCGTTTTCCGCGGAAATAGGACTTTACCCACGGCTCCTCGCTCTTCAGCATGTCGTCGATGGTGCCTTCGACCAGCACTTTCTTCTTGCCGAGCACGGCCACGCGGTCGCAAGCGGTGAAAAGCGTGTCAAGATCGTGCGTCACCATGTAGACGGTCAGATCCATCGTATCGCGCAGCTTGACCACCAGCTCGTCGAACTCCGCCGCGCTGATCGGATCGAGGCCCGATGTCGGCTCGTCGAGGAAGACGATATCGGGGTCGAGTGCCAGCGCCCGCGCCAGCGCCGCTCGCTTGATCATGCCGCCGGAAAGTTCGGACGGAAATTTCTGCGCCGCGTCCGGCGGCAATCCGACCAGTTCGATCTTGAGCAGCGCCAGCTCATCCATCAGCTTCTTCGGCAGGTCGAGATATTCGCGCATCGGCACCTGGACGTTTTCCTGCACCGTCAGTGCCGAAAACAGAGCACCGTGCTGGAACAGCACGCCAAGCCGCATATCGATGCGCAGACGCTCCACTTCGCTGGCCTTCTCGACATCGACGCCGAACAGCTTGATCGTCCCCGACTGCTTGCGCGTCAGGCCAAGGATGGTTCGCAACAGAACGGATTTGCCGGCACCCGAGGCGCCGACAAAGCCGAGGATCTCGCCACGCCTGATATCGAGCGACAATTTGTCGAGGATGAGCTTGTCGGCGAAGGAGACGCTGATGTTGTGCGCGGAAAGCACGATATCGCCCTCGCCCGCATCGTCCGCCACCGCAATCGTCTTTGTCCTGCGCCGCAGCTTCATTTCAGAACTCGATCGCTGCGTAGAACATGGCGAAAAGCCCGTCGAGGATGATGACCACGAAAATCGACTTCACCACCGAGGCTGTCACGTGCTGGCCGAGCGATTCCGCGCTGCCGCCGACCTTCATGCCTTCGACCGAGGCAATCGTGCCAATGATCATGGCCATGAACGGCGCCTTGATCAGGCCGGCGAAAATCGTGCTGAGATCGATGGCGACACGCAGCCGGTCGAGGAAGGCGGCCGGCGCGATGTCGGAATAGAGCCAGGCAGCCAGTATGCCGCCGCCGAGTGCGGCGAAATTGGCGATGATGGTCAGGCACGGCAAGGCGATGACTAGCGCCACCAGCCGCGGAAAGACCAGGACGCCGATCGGGTTGAGCCCGATGACCTTCAGCGCGTCGACCTCCTCGCGCATCTTCATCGAGCCGATCTCGGCGGTGATCGCGCTGCCGGAGCGGCCGGCGATCATGATTGCCGTCATCAGCACGCCGAGTTCGCGCAGGATCAGCACGCCGACCAGGTCGACGACGAATATATCGGCACCGAAATAGCTGAGCTGATAGGCGCCTTGCTGGGCAACGATGGCACCGACGATCGCCGACATCAGCACCACCACCGGAATGGCGCCGACACCCATGCGGTCGATCTGGTTGAAGATCGCCGCCGGGTTGACGGCATGACCACGGCCGAGCTTCATCTGCGCGCCCCGGATGGTGGCGCCGAGGATGTTCATCGAGGAAAGGAAGTCGTCGCGCATCTCGTAGACGCGGCGGCCGACCGCCTCCAGCGCGCGGATGACGATATTGGGCGGACCGGCAGCGCCGGATTCGGGTTCGCGCCGCACGGCCTCGCCCACCGCGTCGAGCAGGATCGAAGCGATCTCGCTCTGGCCTTGCATCTGGATCTCGACGCCCTTCTTCTCGAAGGCGCTGACCAGCCGGTCGATCAGCCAGGCGCCGGCGGTGTCCATCTTCTCGATCTTGGAAACATCGAGCGCCAAGGTTTTGAAGCCGCTTCGTTTTTCGATCTTGCGCATGTCGGCGTCGATCAGCGCGACGGTCCGTGTCGTCCAGATTCCGGAGAAGGCGCAGCCGAGAACGCCGTCCTCCTCGCCGATTGCCACGCGCGGTTCGTGGTCAGCCTCCCCTGCGGTCGTGCCGCTTGCGTCGCGCTTGCCGATGGTCAACATGGCATCCTGTTTAGCCTGACGGGTCTGACCTGTCGATTTGCCGACAACGCTTGTCGCATAGCAGGAGCAGAAAAATATGGCGCGTGTCATTTCGGTCGAGGCCGAGCGTTTTCCAATCGCCGGAACCTTCACCATCTCGCGCGGTTCCAAGACCGAAGCCGAAGTGATCTCCTGCACGATCAGCGAGGGCGGCCACGCCGGCCGTGGCGAATGCGTTCCCTACAAGCGCTATGGCGAGACCATGGACGGCGTGCGCGAGGCGATCGAGGCCATGCGCGACCGGATCGCCGGCGGCATCAGCCGGGCCGCTTTGCTCGATGCCATGCCGGCCGGAGCTGCCCGCAACGCTATTGACTGCGCCCTGTGGGACCTCGAAGCCAAGCAGAGCGGCAAACCGGTGGCATCCAGCATCGGTGCCGCTCCATTGCGGGCGCTCGAAACCGCCTACACGCTATCGCTCGGCGAACCGGAAGCGATGGCAGCGCAGGCCCGCGCCAATGCGGCGCGGCCCCTGCTCAAGGTCAAAATCGGTGGCGACAACGACATCGCCCGCATCCGCGCCGTCAGGCAAGCGGCACCCGACAGCCGAATCATCCTCGACGCCAATGAGGGCTGGAACGACGACAACATCGTTGCGAACCTTGCATTCGCCGCCGAGCAAGGCATCGCGCTGATCGAACAGCCGCTTCCGGCTGGCCATGACGAGATCCTGGGCCATATCGCGCATCCCATGCCGATCTGCGCCGATGAGAGCGTGCATGAGGTGAAGAACCTCGGAGCTCTTGTTGGCCTCTACGACGCCGTCAACATCAAGCTCGACAAGTCGGGCGGCCTGACAGCCGCCCTTGTGCTGCGCGATCGCGCCCGCGAACTCGGTTTCGGCGTCATGGTCGGCTGCATGGTCGGCACGTCGCTGGCGATGGCCCCGGCGGTGTTGCTCGCTCAGGATGCAGATTTCGTCGACCTCGACGGTCCGCTGCTGCTTGCCCGCGACCGTGTGCCAAGCCTTGTCTATCAGGGATCGCTGGTGTCACCGCCTGATACGGCGCTGTGGGGCTGAGCGCGCCGCAAACCCGATCAGCACCAGTCCGATCAAAGCGATCGGGATCATGGCAAAAAAGCCGTCGACGCCGAAACGCTCGTAAAGCGGGCCGGACGCCAGCGTTACCACCGCCATGAAGAAGCCGTTGGAGAAATAGGCAATGCCTTGCGCGGCACCGGTTCGCTCCTCGGAGACCGTTTCGCCGATCATCTTCTGCAGGCCGATCAGCACCAACGCCACCGAAACCGAGTGCAGCGACTGGACGCCGAAAAATCCGGCAACGCCGAGCCCGAGCGGCCAGACCAGCGGAAAGGCGATCCAGCGCACGATCGAGCCGATCCCTGCCATCACCATGATCGACACGACGGAGAACCGGTCGAAAAAGCGGGTGAACATCATGAACATGCAGACTTCCGACACCACGCCCCAAGCCCACAAAAGGCCGACAACCGAATCGCTGAGGCCGATCGATTTCCAGTAGATGGAGACGAAACCGTAGAGGAATGCGTGGCTGGCGGTGATGACGCCGACGCCGATCGAAAAATACAGGAAATATGGATTGAGAAGCTTCGGCGCGGCGTGCTGGATGTCTGTGGCTGACAGCGGTGAAGCGCGCCGCGGACGGCCAAGACGTGGCGCCAGCAGTCCGGCGGCAAGGGCCGCGACAAACGCCACCATAATGATCACCGGAACCGCCCGCGAGCCGGTTGCCGACAGGATGAAGCCACCGGCGACATTGGCGAGCAGATAGGAGATCGAGCCCCATTTGCGCATGCTCGTATAGTTCGAGCCGAAGCGGCGCACACCCGAAAGCGCCAGCGAATCGGCGATCGGCGAATGCGGCGTCCAGACGATGGTCAGCGCCAGCGAAACGGCCAGCACCATGGCGTAGGTCGGCGTCAGGAAATAACCGGCCGACAAAAGCAGCGACGCAGCTACCAGCGCGACGTAGACATCGGCGCGATCCTTGGCACTATCAGCCAACGCGGTCAGCAACGGCGTCGTCACCACGCGCAGAAACATGGGGGCCGCCAGAATGACGGCGATCTGCTCGGCATGAAAACCCTTGGCCTGTAGCCACAGCGGGAAATATGGCAGATGCGTTCCGAGCGGCACGAACAGCGTCGCGAAAATCAGGCTCATGCGCAGTTCGAAATGGCGCGGCTTGACGAGTTGTTCGGGCGAAAGCGGCGGCAGGGACATGAATCGATCCAATAACGCTGCACTCGGCCGGATGGCAGCGCGTATCGATCCCTTAACATGGGCGAAAACCGGGCGAAACCGGTTGGACTAATCGATTGATCCCGGAGTAAGGACGAACGCCGGCGCTATGCCGCCTGCCCAACCCGGTCTTCGATGAGCAACGGGATAAAGGGCTCGTCCGGCGCCTCGGGCAGCACCTGTGCCCAGGTCAGGATTTCCATCCGGCCATCAAAATGCTCGACCACAGCCGTGCAGCTTTCCACCCAGTCACCGGTGTTGATGTACTGGACATCGCCAAAATTCTCGATGACGGCATGATGGATGTGGCCGCAGATGACGCCGTCGACATGCGAGCGGCGCGCCTCGTCCGCAAGCATGGTCTGGAACGAGCCGATGAAGTTCACCGCTTTCTTGACGTTGACCTTGGCCCAGGAGGAGAACGACCAGTACGGCAGTCCGAGCAGCTGGCGCAGCCGCGTCACCACGCGGTTAACCAGCATGGCCGCGTCATAGGCGTGGTCGCCGAGGTAGGCCAGCCAGCGCGCATTGTGGACGACGGTGTCGAACTGGTCGCCATGGATGACGAGCAGGCGCTTGCCGTCGGCGGTCTCGTGGATGGCGCGGTCGGCGACAACGATGCCGCCGAAATGCACGCCCTGGAACTGGCGGGCGAATTCGTCATGGTTGCCGGCGATGTAGGTGATATTGGCGCCCTTGCGCGCCTTGCGCAGCAATTTTTGCACGACGTCGTTATGGCTTTGCGGCCAGTGCCAGCTCCGCCGCAGCCGCCAGCCGTCGACGATGTCACCGACCAGGTAGATGATGTCGGCGTCGTGATGTCTAAGGAAATCGATCAGGAATTCGGCCTTCGCCGCCTTCGAGCCCAGATGGACGTCGGAAATGAACATGCTGCGAAAAGTGCGGGGCTCTTGGCCGGACATCGCGATTTCACCCTTGCTTTCGCGAGAGCCTATGCCCCGATTCATGCAACAACCGTATGACGGTTGCGATTGGTCCAGCCGAAGGACTAGCTTGCCGCCGGGCCACAAGGAGAAATCATCATGGATCTCGGTATCAGCGGGAAGAAGGCCATTGTTTGCGCTTCGAGCAAGGGACTTGGGCGCGGTTGCGCCATGGCGCTGGCCGAGGCCGGCTGCGACATCGTCGTCAACGGGCGCAATGCAGAGCTGGTGGCGAAAACCGCCGCGGAGTTGCGCCAGCGCTATGGCGTCACGGTGACGGAAGTCGTTGGCGACGTCTCCAAGCCCGAGGTGCAGAAGGCGCTGCTCGCGGCCTGCCCGGAACCGGATATCCTTGTCAACAACAATGGCGGACCGCCGCTTCGCGACTTCCGCACGCTCGACCGCGAAAAGATCCTCGAAGGCGTCACCCAGAACATGGTGACGCCGATCGAGCTGGTCCAGGCTGTCCTCGACGGCATGGCGGCGCGCGGCTTCGGCCGCATCGTCAACATCACGTCGCTGTCGGTCTACGTGCCCATTCCCGGCCTCGACCTGTCGTCCGGTGCGCGCGCCGGCCTGACCTCGTTCCTGGCCGGCGTGGCGCGGACGGTGGCGGATCGCAACGTGACCATCAACAGTCTTTTGCCAGGCAAGCTCGACACCAACCGGCTGCGCGGGCCGCACGAGGCCGGCACATCAGAGGATCCTGCCGCCGCAGCAGCCCGCAAGACACGCATCAGCGCCGATGTTCCGGCCAAGCGGCTCGGCACGCCGGAGGAATTCGGCCAGATCTGCGCCTTCCTGTGCTCGGTCCATGCGGGCTATCTGACCGGGCAGAACATACCGGTCGATGGCGGTCTCTACGTCAGCGCCTTTTGATCGACGCGCCTGCCAACCAGCAGCAAGCATTTGCTATAAAATCGGCATAAGCACTTGATAGATAATGGTTTTCTATGCGCCGCAGGGTAAAGCTGGCGGCGCGTCAATTAGCGTCGCGAAAAACCTCGGCTGCATGCTAAAAGGGAATCTCCAGGCAGATTTCGAGGGAGCGGCCGCATGGAAGGCGAGAGCAAAAAGACGGCACGTTCGGACCTCGACGAAGCCGCCCTCTACTTCCACAAGCACCCTAGGCCGGGAAAGCTCGAGATCCAGGCGACCAAGCCGCTCGGCAACCAGCGCGATCTCGCGCTCGCCTATTCGCCTGGTGTCGCCGCCCCTTGCCTGGAAATCCGCGACGACCCGGCGACCGCCGCCGACTATACCGCGCGCGCCAATCTGGTTGGTGTCGTCTCCAACGGTTCGGCCGTGCTCGGCCTCGGCAATATCGGCCCGCTGGCCTCCAAGCCGGTCATGGAGGGCAAGGCTGTCCTGTTCAAGAAGTTCGCAGGTATCGACGTCTTCGACATCGAAATCGATGCGCCCGGCATCGAGCGCATGGTCGAGACGATCTCGGCTTTGGAGCCGACCTTCGGCGGCATCAACCTCGAGGACATCAAGGCGCCGGAGTGCTTCGAGGTCGAGGAGCAGTTGAAGGCCCGCATGGGAATTCCGGTGTTCCACGATGACCAGCACGGCACCGCCATCATCGTCGCCGCCGCCGTGCTCAACGGACTGGAATTCGCCGGCAAGACCATATCGGACATCAAGATCGTCACCTCCGGTGCCGGCGCCGCCGCCCTTGCCTGCCTGAACCTGCTGGTCTCGCTCGGCGCGCGTGTCGAAAACATCTGGGTCACCGACCGTTTCGGTGTCGCCTACAAGGGCCGCACCGACGAGATGGATCGCTGGAAAGACCCTTATGTGAAGGACACCGAGGCGCGCACGCTGGCCGATGTCATATCGGGCGCCGACGTCTTCCTCGGCCTGTCGGCGGCAGGCGTGCTGAAGCCGGAACTGCTTGAGCACATGGCGCCGAAGCCGCTGATCCTGGCGCTGGCCAACCCCAATCCGGAGATCATGCCGGAGGTGGCGCGTGCGGCGCGTCCCGACGCGATGATCTGCACCGGCCGTTCCGATTTTCCCAACCAGGTCAATAACGTACTGTGTTTTCCTTACATATTCCGCGGTGCGCTTGACTGCGGCGCCAGCGCCATCAACGAGGAGATGAAGATGGCGGCGGTGCGGGCGATCGCAGCCCTTGCCCGTGAGGAACCGTCCGATGTCGCCGCCCGCGCCTATTCCGGCGAGACGCCGATCTTCGGCCCCGAGTTCCTGATCCCCTCGCCGTTCGATCCGCGCCTGATCCTGCGCATCGCCCCGGCGGTCGCCAAGGCTGCCTGCGACACCGGTGTCGCGACCAGGCCGATCACCGACTTCGCCGCCTATATCGACAAGCTCAACCGCTTCGTCTTCCGCTCCGGCCTGGTGATGAAGCCGGTTTTCTCGTCCGCCAAGGCGTCGAGCGCCAAGCGCGTCATCTATGCCGACGGCGAGGACGAACGCGTGCTGCGCGCCGCCCAGGTGGTACTCGAGGAAGGCATCGCCGAGCCGATCCTGATCGGCCGCCCGCATGTCATCGAAGTGCGCCTGAAACGCTATGGCTTGCGCATCAAGCCCGGTGTCGATTTCGGCCTGATCAATCCGGAAGACGATCCGCGCTATCGCCACTATGTCGACCTGCTGATCGAACTCGCCGGCAGGCGCGGCGTGACGACGGAGGCCGCGCGCACAATGGTGCGCACCGACAACACGGTGATCGCAGCGCTTGCACTGAAGCGCGGCGATGCCGACGCCATGGTCTGCGGCCTCGAAGGCCGCTTCGAGCGGCATCTGCGCAACGTCACCCTGATCATCGGCCCGCGCACCGGCGTTAGGGATCGTGATCTCTCGACGCTGTCCATGCTGATCTCGCAGCGCGGCATCATTTTCCTGACCGACACGCACGTCTCCGTCGATCCGACGGCCGAGGAGATCGCCGAGATGACGGTGCTGGCGGCGGAAGAAATCCAGCGCTTCGGCATCGAGCCGAAGGCAGCACTCCTGTCGCATTCGGATTTCGGCTCGCGCGATTCACCCAGCGCGCTCAAGATGCGGCAAGCGGCGGCGATCCTGGCGCGTATCGCGCCCGAGCTGGAGTGCGACGGCGAAATGCATGCCGATTCTGCTTTGTCGGAGCATCTGCGCCAGCGCGTCTATCCCCACTCCAGGCTGAAAGGCGAGGCCAATCTGCTGGTGTTTCCCAACCTCGATTCGGCCAACATCACGCTGACCGCGCTCAGAACCATGATGGATGCGCTGCATGTCGGGCCGATCCTGCTCGGCACGGACATGCCGGCGCACATATTGACGCCGTCGGTCACCTCGCGCGGCGTGGTCAACATGACGGCGCTTGCCGTGGTCGAAGCCGCCCATAAGGCGCAGGCGGTCGTCAATCTGGGCTGAACGCGGATTTCGCGGTAAACTGCAGTTAACCGCGAACACGGTAGCCTTGCGGGCCAACGGGCGGGATTTGGGCTGGCGGAGTTTGGGCGGATGGCAAGCGGAGAGTGGAAGCAGGCGCATACTGCCGTGCTGCTCGGCCTCCTGCTGTCCAGCGCCTGGGTGGCCGAACCGCAGGCCGCGTCGCGGGTCTGCCGCCAGTTGGAGGCCGATCTTGCCGCGGCCTCACGCAGTGGCGGTGGTGGTCCGGCACTAATCAGGAAATACGATTCCGCAATTGCCAGGCAGCATGAGCAGATCTCAAAAGCCCGCAGCCAGGCGAGCCGGGCCGGGTGCGGCTTCTCGCTGTTTGGCCGCAACCTCAATCAATGCGCCGGGCTCAACGCTACAATCGACCGCATGAATGCCAATCTCGACGCCTTGCAAAACAAGCGCGAGCGGATGGCCGGCGGTGGCTCGCGCCGTGACCGCGGACGCATCCTGGCGGCACTTGATGCCAATGGCTGCCGTAACGACACTGTTGCGCCACGCCGTGCTCCCCTCCAGGAAGCCAACCGCGACGGCGGCAGCACAAACCTGTTCGACCAGCTTTTCGGCGGCAACAGCCAGCAGCTCGATACGCTCGATAATACACTTGACCAGCCTGACGATCCCGGCGAGGAGCGCGACATTCGCCGGGTGCTCAACCGGCCCGGCGTACCGGACTTTCCGAGCGTCGGCGGTGAATTCCACACTTCCTGTGTGCGCACCTGCGACGGCTACTTCTTTCCGATGTCGAACTCGGCCTCGGCAGGCGATTTCGAACGCGACCAGAAGAATTGCGAATCGAGCTGCCCCGGCACCGAGATGCAGGTTTTCTACTCGCGCGGCATGGACGACGATTCGGCCTCGATGACGTCGTCGGTCACCGGCCGGCCCTACAGCGAATTGCCGACCGCCTATCTCTACAAGCAGCCCGACATGTCGCGGCCGCCGGCTTGCGGCTGCAACGCCGCCGCGCAGGGCTTCCAGATCATCGCCGGCAACCCGCCAAGCCCGGAGCAATCGCAGCCCGAAACGGACGCTGCACCGTTCATCCCAATCCCCGTTTCCAAGCCAGACCCGGGCGTTGATCCGGAAACCCTTGCAAATCTCGAAGGCGGACTCGACCGCGACGCCATAAAACGGCTTTCCGCCAAGCCGGTGACCTCGCCGGTGTCCGCGCTGCCGCCGGAACAGCGCAAAATCAGGGTCGTCGGGCCAACGTTCCTTCCCGACCCATCAGCGGCAATAGATCTGCAAGCTCCGGCCCCGAAGGCAGTCCGGTAAGGGCTGTTCTGAGCGGCATGAACAGGGCTTTGCCTTTGCGGCCGGTCGCTTCCCTGATCTTGCCCGTCCAGTCTTTCCAGATCGTCCCGTTCCAGGGTTCCTCCGGCAACAGATCGAAGGCCTGACCAAGAAAATCGCGGTCGTCATCGGAAAATTCCGGCTTCTCCTGAGGTCCTTCGCGCACGATACGCCACCAGTTGACCGCATCGGCCAGCCGATCGAGATTGCCTCGCACCGCCAGCCAGAACGGTTCGGCCTGCTCGCCCGAAACACCTAGCACGATCAGCCGGTCTTGCGCCTCGGCGAACGGCATATGATGCAGCAGTGTCCGGTTGAGCACGAACAGCTCGTCAGGGTCGAACTTGGTCGCGGATTTCGATGTCGCCGCAGGATCAAAGCGCTCCGCGAGTTCGCCCATAGTCGGCACCGCCGCGACATTCTCCGAGGTGCCGACCAGCACAGCCAGCGAGGCGACGGCCATCGGCTCGATGCCGTCCTCGCGCAGGCTTTCGATGGAGAGCGCGCCGGTGCGTTTCGATAGTCCCTCGCCCGATGCGGTGGTCAACAGGTTGTGGTGGCCGAACACCGGCGGCACGGCATCCAGCGCATGGAACAGGGCGATCTGCACGCCGGTGTTGGTGACGTGGTCGTCGCCACGGATGACATGGCTGACGCCCATCTCGATGTCGTCGACCACCGAGGGCAGCGTATAGAGATAGGTGCCGTCCTCGCGAACCAGCACCGGATCGGAAAGCGAGGCGAGGTCGACGGTTTCCTCGCCGCGCACCAGATCGTTCCAGTGGATTTCGGTGCGTTCCGGCTGTTGCGGATCGCCCGAGAAATTGGGGAGGAGAAAACGCCAGTGCGGCCGGCGGCCATCGGCCTGGTATTCGGCGATCTGCTCTTGGGTCAGCGTCAGCGCCTCACGACCATAGACCGGCGGCAGGCCGCGCGTGCGGCGCACCTTGCGCCTGAGATCCAGTTCCTCCGGCGTTTCGTAGCAGGCATAGAGAACGCCTGATGCCTTCAGCCTCTCGACCGCTGCGTCATAGATCTCGAAGCGTCGCGACTGGTACTCGGTGGCGTCCGGGAAAATGCCCAGCCAATGCAGATCGTAGAGTATCGCGTCTGAAAATTCCTGCTTCGAGCGGGCAATGTCGGTGTCGTCGAAGCGCTGGATGAAGCGGCCCTTGTTGTTCATGGCAAACAGCCAGTTGAACAGAGCCGTGCGCGCATTGCCGATATGGATGCGGCCGGTTGGCGACGGGGCGAAACGAACGGTAACTGTCATGAGTGGGGCGTACCGGATGCTTTTGCGATTGACAAGACGCGCCCCCGCGCTGCCCGGCAGACATAGAACATGGCGAACGCGATGAAAAGGCCGGGGTGGCGCCTCTCAGGCGGCGCATAGGCGGCGGCCAGCCTGGCGGCGCCCGCCTTGACCGAGTGCAGCCAGCCGATGGCGCCGACGAACAAGTCGTCGAAGGCAATCAGTGGCCGAAGTCGTCGGAACTAAGACGGGTCCAGCGGTCGCCCATCACCCCACCGATAAAGATGTCGCCGGAGCGGACCGCTTCCGTGACCTCGGCGATTCGCGAGCGGACCATCGTCCCCCCGGCATAGCGGAAGAAGAGATTCTTGTAGCCAAAGAGTTGAGGCATGAATCTGCTCTGCGTCTGCCCGGTGATGCCCACGCAGCCCATATCCCACGCGGCCGCGATAAGCCCATCCAGCGTCGCGCGCCAGTGAGATCCGGACGATTGGATTTGCAACAGGCTCGCGATGTCGCCGGCTTGACCGTAGAAGGCATAACAACCGAGCATTTTGCCCGTTTCGTCGTAAGTCGCACCGAAATGAAGCGGGCCGTCGGCCCGCTTCTCGGCGGCCAGCGCGAGCAGCCGTGGCAACTCGCCATCCTTCCAACTCGGCCGAAGAGCGTAATCGGACAGCAAGGTCGGCAGCCGCTCGGCAAATTGCGCGGCATCGATCGTCTCACGGTGGACGCGTTGCGACGATGAAAGCTGGACGGGGGGCTCGAACCTTCTTTTCGCAAGAGCATCGAGTGCTCTCGCGCAGGGATCGAGTGCCAAGCGAGGCAGGCCGGGCCATCTACGGTGCAGTGCGGAGGCGGCCATCGCGGCCGGCCGGAAAATACAGGTCCATCCCAGACAATGCACAGGCAGGAGCTGATACTTCATCGGGCGCGCGAAGGCCAGAGATGTCCGGTTGGCCGAATCGGTCAGTTGCAGATCGAATTCGCCTTGGTGCAAGGCACGCAGCAATTGCGGTCCCGCCGAGCCATCGTCGGTGCCGGGGTCGGCCATGAGCGGACCTATGACCGCCGCATTCAATGCCGCTCCGTTAAGCTCGTAACGGGCTTTCAGGACGCCGAGGAACCCACCCAAACGACCATGCCGGTTGATCTGGACAAGAGCACTGCTCACGCCGGACTGGCCGGCAGGGTCAAGATAAATTTCTCTCATATACTCGGCCGTCTCCGCGATCGCGCGATCGAGGAGATGACGCCGCCGCCGGCGAAAGTTCGTCAGGAAGAGTTCGGCGACGCGCTCGAGATCTTCGGCAGCGAGCGGCCGGACCGAGCCGTGCTGAGAGTCCAGCACCGACGGCGCAGCCACCTTTCCCGGACCGGCATTTGCGGAAACAAGATGCATCGTGAAGACCGCTTTAGGTTGCTTTGATATGCATATATCAACCACCGATAGAAACAACGCATCTCCATCGGTAGCGTAAACAGACGTCCTAAACTCAGCATCTGGAAAGGACTTCACAGTCGCGTTTGCTCGACCGGCACACGCTGAGTGACACAACTAGAGGTGGCCCCCGGCCAAAGCCGGAGGCCTCCTCAGATCAGACCACCAGACCCTTGGTCAGTTCCAGCGCCTGGCGCTCGAACAGGCGACGGTAGATGCCGCCTTTCAGCCGGATCAGCTCGTCATGCGAGCCTTCCTCGACGATCTTGCCGCGATCGAAGACCAGCAGTCTGTCGAGCGCCCGCACCGTCGAAAGCCGGTGCGCGATGACCAATGTGGTGCGGCCGACCATCAGCCGTTCCATCGCCTGCTGGATCAGCACCTCCGATTCCGAATCGAGGCTCGATGTCGCCTCGTCGAGGATCAGGATGCGCGCATCGGCAAGGAAGGCGCGCGCGATCGCCACCCGTTGACGCTCGCCGCCCGACAGTTTCACGCCGCGTTCGCCGACCAGCGTGCCGTAGCCTTTCGGCAGGCTGGTGATGAAATCGTGCGCGCTCGCCAGCCGCGCCGCGTGCTCGATCTCATCCTGCGTAGCGCTCGGCCTGCTATAGGCGATGTTCTCGGCCAGCGACCGATGGAACAGGCTCGGTTCCTGCTGGACGATGGCGATCTGCCCGCGCAGCGACGCTTGCGCTACCTGCGAGATGTCCTGACCGTCGACCAGGATCTTTCCCGCATTCACGTCATAGAGCCGCTGGATGAGCTTGACGAAGGTCGTCTTGCCCGATCCCGAATGGCCGACGAGCCCGACACGTTCACCCGGCGCGATGTCGACCGAAAAGTCACGGTAGAGCGCCGATCGGTGACTGCCATAGTGAAAAGTGACGTCGTCGAAGCGGATAGCCCCTTCAGTGATCCGGATCGGCTTGGCGCCGCGCCGGTCCTCGATGCCGAGCGGTTCGGACTGGAAATCGACCAGCTCCTCCATATCGTTGATCGAGCGCTGCAGATTGCGGATATGCGTGCCGATATCCCTGAGATAGCCCTGCAGCACGAAGAGCGAGGTCAGCACGAAGGCGACATCGCCGGCGCTCGCCTGCCCCCAGGACCACAGCATCAGCGCCAGGCCGATCACCGCGGCCCGCATGACCAGCAGTAGCGCCCCTTGCGTGGTGCCATTGATGGTGCCGCGCACCCAGGTGCGCCGCGTCCGCGCACGCCATTTGGCGACGACCCTGGCGAGGCGACGCTCCTCGGCGCCAAAGCCCTTGACCACGGCGTTGCAGCTCACCGCGTCGGCCAGCGAGCCGCCAAGGCGCGTGTCCCAGGTGTTGGCGAGCCTTGCCGCCGGGGCGACATAGCCAAGCGACAGCATCGTCGTGACCATGATGAACAGCACCGAGCCGGCGGCGACGACCGCGCCCATCAGCGGCCAGAACCAGCCGAGCAGCAGCGTCGAGCCGATCAGCATGACGACGGACGGCAGCAGCGCGATGAGGATCGTGTCGTTGAGCAAGTCGAGCGCCCACATGCCGCGTGTCACCTTGCGCACGGTCGAGCCGGCAAAGCTGTTGGCATGCCAGTCGGTGGAAAAGCGCTGGACGCGATGGAAGGCGTCGGCGGCGATATCCGCCATCATCTTCAGCGTCAGCTCGACGATCGCCATGAAGGCTAGGTTGCGTAGCACGACGCCCGTCAATGCCAGGGCCATCAGCATCGAAAACGCCGTCATCGCGGCATTCCAGGCAATGGCGTCCGCGCCGGCGCTGCTGGCGACAGCATCGACCAACCGGCCGGAATAGAGCGGCGTCAGGACGTCGGCCAGCGTCGACAGCAGGAAGCCGCCCATGATGAGCGAAAGCCGCCACAGCTGGCGCCGCCAATGGGTGAGCGTGAAGCCAAGAACGCTGCGAAAGGCGCTCGCCCGCAAATCGATTCGAAAACGAGCCATGATGTCATTCGGGCGCTAACGAGCCCGATCCCAGTAAAGTCGAAAATTGAAGAAGCCGCGCAAGGGGCCAATGAGCGCCCGGAAAGCGGAGTGGCATATTTGGCGTCTCGCCCGTAATCGGGCGGCGACCGGCATCGGCATAAGCCTGTGCTCGATCCGGCATCAGAGCGAAGGGAAACCCTCGCGGAACGCCGGATGAGACCTAGGCTTCGCGGCCTCGCATTACCATTTGAAATACTGCCATTCGGACCTCCCGCAATGAATCGCGGAGAGGTCCTTATAGAGACGCGCAGATGCATCGCCAAGATCAGCACACGCCAAAAGCGTATCTGGTCCAACCACTGCGATTATTTTGCAACAATGGCGGCGCCGCGTGTCTCACCCAGGAATGCGATCCAGGCGCATGTAGCGGCCATCGGTCGATGGCTTGAACCCAAGCTTTTCATACAAACCATGGGCGTCGCTGGTCGACAGGCTCCAATGGAAAACAGTCCTGACTTCAGGATGATCGATCAGGGCCTGGACGAGGCGTCCACCTATGCCCTGCCCGCGGTTCTCCGGCCAGATGATGATGTCGGCGAGATACGCGAACACCGTGCGATCGGTGATTGCGCGGCCGAAGCCGACTTGCTTGCCATCGATGTAAGCGCCGACGCAAAGCGAATTGGCAAAGGCGCGGCGATGGACTTCGTCACTGCGCCCGGTACCCCAATAGCTTGCCACCAACAGGTCGGATGTCGCCCGGAAATCGATCCGGGACAGGTCGAAGCTGATTTCACAGTCGGGCATGGCTATCTCCGGCCGCGGCCGCCGCGCGCTTTCAGTGTCTAGGCGCGATCCCTGAAACGGTTGGTGATGGGATAGCGGCGGTCACGGCCGAAGTTCTTTTTGGTGATCTTCACGCCCGGAGCCGCCTGCCGGCGCTTGTATTCAGCTATGTAGAGCAAGTGCTCGATGCGCGTCACCGTTGCCCGGTCATGGCCGCGCGCAACGATGTCGTCGACGCCCATCTCGTTTTCGACCAGGCATTCGAGAATGTCGTCCAGTACAGGATAGGGCGGCAGAGAGTCCTGGTCGGTCTGGTTCTCGCGCAATTCCGCCGATGGCGCCTTGTCGATGATGTTCTTCGGGATCACCTCGCCCGAAGGTCCGAGCGCGCCCGGCGGCACATGGCTGTTGCGCCAGCGCGACAGCGCGTAGACCTGCATCTTGTAGAGGTCCTTGATCGGATTGAAGCCACCGTTCATGTCACCGTAGAGCGTGGCGTAGCCGACCGACATCTCGCTCTTGTTGCCGGTGGTGACGACCATCGAGCCAAATTTGTTGGAGATCGCCATCAGGATGGTGCCGCGCGCGCGGCTCTGCAAATTCTCCTCGGTGATGCCTTCCTTGGTGCCTTCGAACATCTGCGTCAACGTATGCAGAAAGCCCTCGACCGGCTCGAAGATCGGCACGATGTCATAGCGGCAGCCGAGCGCACGGGCGCAATCCTCGGCGTCCTTCAGCGAGTCCTTCGAGGTATAGCGGTAAGGCATCATCACCGCGCGCAGGCGTTCTTCGCCGAGCGCATCGACGGCAAGGGCGGCGCAGATCGCCGAATCGATGCCGCCCGAGAGACCGAGCACGACGTTCTTGAAGCCGTTCTTGTTGACGTAGTCGCGCAGGCCCAGCATGCAGGCGCGATAATCCGCCTCCTCGCGGTCCGGGATCTTCGACATCGGCCCTTCCGAGCAAACCCAGTGATCGCCTTGACGCTTCCAGGTGGTGACGTCGACCGCTTCCTCGAACTGGCTCATCTGGAAGGCCAGTGTCTTGTCGGCGCCAATGGCAAACGACGCGCCATCAAAGATCAGCTCGTCCTGGCCGCCAAGCTGGTTGGCGTAGATCATCGGCAGTCCGCACTCGATGACTTGGCGGATGACGACCTGGTGCCGGACATCGATCTTGGCGCGATAATAGGGCGAGCCGTTGGGCACCAGCAGGATTTCCGCCCCGCTCTCAGCCAGCGTCTCGCAGATGTCAACATCGCCCCAGATGTCCTCACAGATCGGAATTCCGATGCGCACGCCGCGGAAATTGACCGGTCCCTGGATCTCAGGCCCGGCCTGGAAAACGCGCTTCTCGTCGAATTCGCCGTAGTTCGGCAGATCGAGCTTGTAGCGCTCAGCGATGATCTTGCCGCCATCGGCGAAGATGATGGAGTTGTGCGTGCCGCTCTTGCGCTTCAGCGGCGTACCGATGATGACGCCCGGGCCGCCATCGGCGGTATCCCCAGCGAAGTCTTCAGCCGCCTTTTCGCAGGCTTTCAGAAAGGCCGGCTTCAGCACCAGATCTTCCGGCGGATAGCCGGCGAGGAAAAGCTCGGTATAGAGAACGAGATCGGCGCCCTGGCGGGCGGCATCCGCCCTCGCCTCGCGGGCCTTGGCGAGATTGCCGGCAATGTCGCCGACTGTCGGATTAAGCTGGGCGATCGCGATGCGCAGGATGTCGAGGGGCTTGGTCATGCCTGCTGACTTAGCGCGGCAAATTTCACCGGGCAATGGCGTTCGTTTGGACCACTCCGGCCGTTTGACGAATGCCGATCTTGGCTGGACGGAGGACGATCAGTCGTCGCCCATATATTCGCGCAACGCTTGCGGAGAATGGTTCTCGCCGATCGACATCGCCAGGATGCGCGATATGTGGCGGCGCGGCAGACGTGTCTGCGCCGCCCACTGGTTGATCTGGGCCTGGATCTTGTCGAGATCTCTCTTCGAGGTCGGGCTTTCGGCGATTTCGAGCCCCGAGTCGCGCAATGCCGCCGCCATATCGCCCGAAATGACGAAGGCATCCCAGCCTAGCCAGCGCAGGAAATACTGACCGGTGTTGCCGCCGAGCCGGCTGCCATGTTTGCTGAGATCGGCCATCAGCCCGACTTGGTCGTCGGCCGGCCAGTTGGCGAGGAATTCGCCGAAGCCACCATGCTCCTTCGACACGCGCTCGACGAAGGCAGCGTTGTCGCGAACGGATTTGATCTTCTGCGGATTGCGCACGATGCGCTGGTCGGAAGCCAGATCGTGCCAGAAATCATCGGGCTGAAACAACAGCCGTTTCGGCTCGAAGTGGAGAAACGCCTCTTCGAAGCCCGGCCATTTCTGTTCGATGACGCGCCAGACGAAACCGGCGGCAAACACGCGCTCGGCCATAACAGACAGAATGCGATCGTCAGCGATCTCTGCCACCGCGGCATTGTCAGGCGCCGGGCCCAGCAGCGACGCAAGCTCCGCTTCGCCACCTTTGCGTTTTGCAGCGCGTGCGCGGATTTTTGCGAAATTGGGCATTCTGCTTGCATCCTCACGTCCTGCTTTTGACGAACCGGCATCTTCCTATATGGAAACCAGGCTGCCAAGCCGATGCTTTGTATGGAGACATCCATGAACAAGACCGTGCCCGAACTGGCCAATCGCTGGCTGAGGCGAAACCCGGAGAATTTGAGCGAGCTTGAGAGGCGGGTGCTGCAAAGCACCGTCGACCGCAAGCCCGTAGCGCAGGACATCAACGACAATCTTGCCGGTCTTCAGGGTGCGGGCGACCGTATCGCCGACGCCATAGCGCGCGTCGGCGGCTCGTGGACGTTCATCCTCTCCTTCATCGCCTTCCTGATCCTCTGGATCGGCGCCAATTGGTGGCTGCTGGGGCGAGAGTCGTTCGACCCCTACCCTTTCATCTTCCTCAACCTCGTCCTCTCGATGATCGCCGCCTTGCAGGCACCGGTGATCATGATGTCGCAGAACCGTCAGGCGGCGCGCGACCGCATCGACGCCGCCCACGACTACGAGGTCAACCTCAAGGCCGAGATCGAGATCATGGCGCTGCATGAAAAACTGGATGAACTCCGCCACGGCCAGATCCTCGGCATGCGCGACGAGATCGTGCGACTGGCCGATCTCGTCAAGCGGATCGACGAAAGGCTGTCTTCGCAGTCGACTTCATGACCGACGCGATCCATCATTTCATCGAACAATACGGGCTGCTCGCGGTCTTTCTGGGCTGCGTCGCCGAAGGTGAAAGTGCCGCCATCCTCGGCGGCTTCTTCGCCCACCAGCACGTCTTCGTGCTGTGGCACGCCTTTGTCGCGGCAGCCCTTGGCGCCTTTGCCGGCGACACGTTCTTCTTCATCCTTGGACGAAGCTTTGCCGACCATCCCTATGTCGTCAGATTGCGCAAGCGGCCCGGTTTCCGCCGCGCCTATCGCCTGCTTAACACGCACCCCAACATCTTCGTGCTGTCGAACCGTTATGTCTACGGCATGCGCCTGGTCGGCGGCATCGCGGCCGGCCTTTCCACCATCGCGGCGCCGCGCTTCGTCATCCTCAACGCCATTTCATCGGCGATCTGGGCGGTGCTGTTCGGCACGATCGGTTATGTCTTTGGACTGGGGGCCGAGCACTTCATCGGCCAGGCGTTCATGCGTCACGAACGGTTGCTGGTCGGGCTTGGCATCGGCCTGGGAGTGGCGATCCTTGCTTGGTTCGTCGCCCGTCACGTCGCCAAGAGGGAGCGTGCCAAGGAGAGCTGACGTCAATCAACGCCGAGCGCCACATCGCCCCGATCGAGGATCAGCGGAATGATGAGGTCTTCCTCGTCGGCTAGATGCCGGCTCAGCATGGCGATCAGCCGGCTGTTTTCATCAGCATAGGCGTCGGCGGCGAAGCGCTGTCTGTCCTCCCTTTCCTGAAGCGTCTTGATGAAGGCGTTGGCCGCCTCGGCATTGCGCTCCAGCCCTTCGTGGATCGTGTGATGGTCGGCATCGAGTATCTCGAAGCCGCGCTTCAGCCGGGGCTCGGCCTTGGCGAAGACCGGGAAATATTGGTAATCCTCAACGTTGTGGTGACCGTCGAGATTGCCGAGAAAATGATTGAGGCGCGGCGCGAACCAGCGCGCGAAGTCGGGGGCGGTCAGCCTGCCCTCGCGGTAGTCGCCAATGCCGTTGGTCAGCATGCCGCCGAGTTCGCGGAACATGTCGTGCCGCTGCAGCCACATATTGGCGATGCCGTGGATGTTGGCATGGCCTTGCCAGTTTTCACGCGGGTATTTTTGCGCCAGCCAGCGCAGATCGTCTGGCAGTCCAGATCGTTCGAGAAGCAGAGTTTTTGTGGCCTCATACATGACATTTCCTCAGACCATGATCCCGAAAAGTCGACACCACTTTTCGGAATGAATCTGGGGCGGATCAGGTCGGGGTAACCGTCATATAGGAGCCGAAGTGTTAGATCGGTAGACCCGTCATCCGCTCGATGATGGCGATGCCCCAGACGCCGGCGACGATGAGCACAGAAATCAGCACCGCCAGCGAACCGCAGTCCTTGGCCAGCTGGATGTCGACATTGAACTCGCGGCTGAAGGCGTCGCATGCCGCCTCGATGCCGGTGTTCAGCACTTCGACCATTATCAGCAGCAGCACCGCGCCGATCAACAAGGCATAGCCGCGCCATGAGATCGAAACGAACCAGCCGAGCGGCAAGGCAAGCGCAAGCAGCATCAGCTCCAGCTGGAAAGCCTTCTCGCTGACGGCCAGTTTGCGAAACGCCCGCACCGAATTGAAAAAAGCGTCGATCAGCCGCTGCATGCCAAACCCCTTTCCGAATCACCGGCACGGGATAATGCAATGGCTGGCCAGATCAATGGAATAAGGCGACTTGTCCAAGATTCATTCAGCGACCGGTATGGACGGTGTCGATTTTTCAAACTGCTGCAGCCCGTCGTCGATCGAATAATAGTCGCCCTTGTCGCCGACGAAGATATGACATTCGCCCTCAAGGCCTGTCGGCCTGTCGAACGATCCCGCCATGACTGAAATGTAGTCCTGGTCTCGCGGCTTCCAGAACAGCACCGACCCGCACGCCTTGCAAAAACCGCGCCTGGCGAAGGCGGACGCCTCGTACCAGGTGATGCTTTCCGTGCCTTCGATCACGATGTCGGCGTTGGCGACATTGGTCGCGGCGTAGAAATGTCCGCTCTGCTTGCGGCATTGCGAGCAATGACAATAGACGACGCCACGCAACGGTCCGTGCGTTCTGAAGCGGATCGCTCCGCACAGACACGATCCTCGATGACTGTCACTCATGTCGACCCCTTCTTGAAGAAAACTCTGCCTGGCCCGAGCATCGCCATCAGGATTCCAGCTTTGCGGCGGTCACGCGCAAGAAAATGCGACATGTACTGGCGCGGCGAATCCGAAATTCAGTTTCATTTTTGAGAGCGCAAAGCGCGAATTCCGGATTCAGCGCCATCAAACTGGCGTTGTCACCTCTCCGGTTTTTTAAATTAAGGAAACTTTAGCGCGGGCGCATTTATAGTCACGGCAAGCGAAGGCCGTAGGTGGGGACGCGTCTCTTCGCAAATTGCTCTGGACTATCGGGTAGCATTCCCCAGGTCGGCGACACACGGAACCTGCAAATTCTGCGGCGGGATCCGAGGGGAAGAGTGATCAAAACATGCAGCCGGCAGCAGCCCCGACGGAACGAAGCACCGACATCGCAGCCACGGTTGTCGCCACAATGCGCCAATTGGGCGTGCTCGGCCTGCCGCGCAACTACGAGATCTTCTACGAGGCACTGAGCGGCACCAATCGCGAACTCAGCCTCGCCGTCGTTTCGCTGAGCAACCGGCCTACACAGGATGAACTGGACCAGATCGGGCGCACTTTCTTTGCCCATAACCATGGTCCCGGCATCGTCGAGCATGCCAGAGACGTCATTGCAAGGGAGCTTGAGGCGGTCGCTTCGCTGTTGCGGAGCGAGCGCAGCCACATCGAGAAATACGGCAGGATCCTCGATGAGACATCGAGCGGGCTCAGCGGCCGCAGCCTCCTGTCCCAGGATCTTTTGCAAAAGATCGCCAGCGCCATGGCGACTGCCACCAATTCGACGATCGATCACGGCCGGCAGGTGGCATCGATGCTCAGCGACAAGACGGCCGAACTCGAGAGCGTCAAGTCGAAGCTCGAAGAGTACAAGCGGCTGGCCGATACCGATCCCTTGACCCATATCTGGAATCGCCGCGCCTTCGACAAGGAAATCACCAGGATCTACAACAGCAACAAGGGTATCTTGTTCAACGCCCTGGTCCTTGCCGACATCGACCGCTTCAAGGACATCAACGATCGCTACGGCCACCCGGTCGGCGACAAGATCATTCAGATCATCGCCGACATTTTCCAGACCAGCATTCGCGGCGACATGTTCGTTGCCCGCACCGGCGGCGAGGAGTTCGCGCTGATCATCGAGGGCGCCAGCGAGGACGCCACCTACGAGATCGCCGAGCGCATTCGCGCCCTCATCGAGCAGACGGCGTTCACCAGCAGCCAGACCGGCACCAACTACGGCACCGTCACCGTCTCGATGGGCATCTGCATGGCATCCGAGGCCGAGGGGCCGGAAGATCTCTACACCAAGGCCGATCGGGCGCTCTATCGCTCGAAGGTCAGCGGCCGCAACCGCGTCACCAAGCACTCGACGATGGCCGGCCGGGCCGGCAAAAGCTGGCTGCTCTACAAGAAGGACTGAGCCTCCCGTCGATCGCCTCTGCGGATTGTTTTGCGCGCACCCCTTTCCATGTGAATTTCTGTGGGCTATATTTTCTATAGAAATAGGAAAACGACGCGATGCAACCTCAAACCGCTGCCAAGACAGCCGAGAATGCAGTCCTGACCAAGGCAACGCTGCGCGCGGCCGATCTGCTGGACATCACTGCCAGGATGCTGGCTTCCGTGATCGGCGTTTCGGAGGCCACGGTTTCGCGCATGCGCAGGGACGAATTCCTGCTCGAGCGCGGCACCAAGCCATTCGAGCTCGCCGTGTTGTTCGTCAGGCTATTCCGCTCGCTCGACGCCATTGTCGGCGGCGACGCGGCTGTCGCCCGGGCATGGCTGAAGAACGCCAACACGGCGTTCGACGCCGCTCCGCTTGAAAAAATCCTCACCATCACCGGACTTGTCGATGTCATCGCCTATCTGGACTCCCGACGCGCTCTCGTCTGAGGCCGTCGGCATCGACGGCAAATACTGGCGCATGGTCGAGGCTCAGCACCATGTCTCGACGCTGAAAATCGTCGACACACTCGACGAGCAGGAGATGCTGGAAGACCTGATCGAGGAAACCAAACCACAGATTCCCGTCGAATGCCGCCATCTCCACTATCTCCTGACGACGCCCTTCCGCTACGGCTCGGTCTATCCGCATGGCTCACGCTTCCGCCGCGCCGGCAGGACCAAGGGCGTCTACTATGCGGCCGAGACCATGATGACCGCGGTGGCCGAAATGGCCTTCTACCGGCTGCTGTTCTTTGCCGAGTCGCCCGAAACACCCTGGCCGAGCGATGCCGCCGAATACACGGCCTTTGCCGCCGCGATTAAATGCGCTGGGGCAATCGATCTCACCCGGAAGCCGCTTGATCGCGACGCGGCTACATGGATACATCCGACCGACTACGCGGCCTGCCAAGCCATTGCCGATGTCGCCCGCGAGGCCGGGCTGGAAGCGATCCGCTACCGCTCGGCGCGCGACCCCAAAGGTGCCAACATTGCGCTACTGACCTGCCGCGGCTTTGCCAAGGCCAAGCCGATGGAGCCGCGGACATGGCGCATTCGCCTCGGCGCGTTCGGCGTTCAGGCGATCTGCGAATTTCCGGAAAAGCGGATCGAGTTTTCCAGAACCGCCTTTGCCGACCACCGTCTCGCCAACTTGCGGTGGGAACGCGGGCACTGAACCAACCAAAAGAAAAGCGCCGGATTTCTCCAGCGCTTCTTCCGTCAACCATTCATGCCGAAATCAAGCTCAGCCGTTGACGGCCTGCTTGTGCTGCACCGGGTGGCTCTTCTTCAAGAGATCCGAGACCAGGAAGGCAAGTTCGATCGCCTGGTCGGCGTTGAGGCGCGGGTCGCAATGGGTGTGGTAGCGGTCCTGCAACTCCTCGGCGGTGATGGCGCGCGCGCCACCGGTACATTCGGTGACGTTCTTGCCGGTCATCTCGACATGGATACCGCCCGGATGCGTGCCTTCGGCGCGGTGCACCTCGAAGAAGGTCTGCACCTCCTTCAGGATGCGGTCGAACGGCCGCGTCTTGTAGCCGGCGGCCTCGATCGTGTTGCCGTGCATCGGGTCCGAAGACCACACCACGCTGCGGCCTTCCTTCTGCACCGCGCGCACCAGCTTCGGCAGATGGTCGGCGACCTTGTCGGAACCGAAGCGCGCGATCAGTGTCAGCCGGCCGGGCTCGTTCTCGGGATTGAGCAGGTCGATCAGCTCCAGCAAGCCGTCCGGCGTCAGCGACGGGCCGCATTTCAGCCCGAGCGGGTTCTTGATGCCCCGGCAATATTCGACATGCGCATGGTCGGGCTGGCGGGTACGGTCGCCGATCCAGATCATATGGCCCGAGGT
Source organism: Mesorhizobium sp. M0621 (assembly GCF_040320745.1). NCBI lineage: Bacteria > Pseudomonadati > Pseudomonadota > Alphaproteobacteria > Hyphomicrobiales > Phyllobacteriaceae > Mesorhizobium > Mesorhizobium sp. M0621. The sequence continues at coordinate 72,555 of NZ_JAMYQF010000013.1, forward strand.
GGCATACCAGTCGCCGGAGGTCGAATCGACGCGGGTCAGCGCCTCCTCATAACCGAGCAGCAACGCCTCGTGGCTGGTGTAGAAATCGGTTTCGCGCAGGGCGTAGTTAGTTTCCGAGGTGATGCCGACGGCCTTCATGAAGTCCATCGTCTCGGTGATGCGGTTGGCGAGCGACTCATACTTTTCGCCCTGCGGGCTGTCGGACACGAAGCCGAGCATCCAGCTATGCACATTCTCCAGGCTGGCATAACCGCCCTGCGCGAAGGCGCGCAGAAGGTTGAGCGTCGCCGCCGACTGGCGGTAGGCCATCTCCTGGCGGGCAGGATCGGGAATGCGCGACTTGGCGTCGAATTCGATGCCGTTGATGATATCGCCGCGATAGCTGGGCAGCGTCACCCCGCCCTTGGTCTCGTTGTCGGACGAACGCGGCTTGGCGAACTGGCCGGCTACGCGGCCGACCTTCACCACCGGCTGTGCGCCGGCGAAGGTCAGCACTACCGACATCTGCAGGAATACGCGGAAGAAGTCGCGGATGTTATCCGCGCCATGCTCGGCGAAGCTCTCGGCGCAATCGCCACCCTGGAGAAGGAATGCGTCACCGGCAGCGACGGCCGCAAGCTGCTTCTTCAGCTTGCGTGCCTCACCTGCAAAGACCAGCGGCGGAAAGGTCGCGAGCTGGGCTTCCGTGGTCTTCAGCGCGGCAAGGTCCGGATAAGCAGGAACCTGCTTGATCGGTTTTGCTCTCCAAGAATTCGGCGACCATTTCGTCATCGCTGCACCCAACGCTCTTTCCGAGCAATTCCAGGAAAAGTGTGAAGCGGTTTTCCGCCCGGAATTGCGTCTAACAAACAAATGGGCGCCATCGCCCGCCAACCCGCCCCATAAAGGGATCGCGGCTCCATACACGAAGCCGATTTCCTATTCTAGACCGGATTTGGCTGCGTGGCGAATGCCCGCCTGGCGAGGCGGTGTCCTATCCCTGCCCTACGCCGCCGCCTTCTCCACCAGCCGCGCCAGTTGTGTCATGACGACCGCGGAGCCCGCCAGCCGCTTCTCGGGCGTTGGCCAGTCGCGCACGAAGACGACGCTGTGATCCGGCCGGATCTTGGCCAGCGACCCCTGCTCGCCGATGAACCGGACCAGCCCGACCGGGTTTGAGAATTCACGCTTGCGGAAATGGATGACGACGCCCTTCGGCCCGGCATCGAGCTTTTCGACATTGGCCTTGCGGCACAGCGCCTTGATGAAGACGATCTTGAGGAGGTGCTTGACCTCCTCCGGCAGCGCGCCGAAGCGGTCGATCAGCTCGGCGCCGAAAGCGTCAATTTCCTCGGTGTTTTCGAGATCGCCGAGGCGGCGATAGAGCGCCAGCCTGAGCTGCAGGTCCGGCACATAGCCTTCCGGGATCATCACCGCCGTGCCGACGGCAATCTGCGGCGACCAGCCGCCATCCTGTACCTCGCCGGAATCCTTCACCTCGGCGACCGCCTCTTCCAGCATCTGCTGGTAGAGTTCGAAGCCGACCTCCTTGATGTGGCCGGACTGCTCTTCGCCCAGAAGATTGCCGGCGCCTCTGATATCAAGGTCGTGGCTGGCGAGCTGAAAGCCGGCGCCCAGCGTATCCAGCGATTGCAGCACCTTCAGCCGGCGCTCGGCGGTGTCGGTCAGCTTGCGGTTGGCTGGCAGCGTGAACAGTGCATAGGCGCGCACCTTCGAGCGGCCGACGCGGCCGCGCAGCTGGTAGAGCTGCGAAAGGCCGAACATGTCGGCGCGGTGGATGATCAGCGTGTTAGCGGTCGGAATGTCGAGGCCGGATTCGACGATGGTCGTCGACAACAGCACATCGTACTGGCCGTCATAGAAGGCATTCATGATGTCGTCGAGTTCGCCCGGCGGCATCTGGCCATGGGCCACCGCCACTTTCAGCTCGGGCACGGATTCCTTCAGAAAATCATGGATTTCTGAGAGATCGCTGATGCGCGGCACCACGTAGAAGGAGTGCCCGCCGCGATAGCGTTCGCGCAGCAGCGTTTCGCGGATCACCAGCGGATCGAAGGGCGAGATGAAGGTGCGCACCGCCAGGCGGTCGACCGGCGGCGTGGCGATGAGCGACAGTTCGCGCACCCCGGTCAACGCGAGTTGCAGCGTGCGCGGGATCGGCGTCGCCGACAGCGTCAGCACATGCACATCGGTCTTCAGGTCCTTCAGCCGTTCCTTGTGCTTGACGCCAAAGTGCTGCTCCTCGTCGATGATCAGCAGGCCAAGATTCTTGAACGAGATCGCGGACCCAAGCAGCGCATGGGTGCCGATGACGATGTCAACCTGGCCCTCGGCGATGCCTTTCTTGGTTTCAGCCAGTTCCTTGGCGCCGACCAGTCGCGAAGCCTGGGCGACGCGGATCGGCAGGCCGGAAAAGCGCTGTGAAAATGTCTTGAAATGCTGCCGCGACAACAGTGTCGTCGGCACCACCACCGCCACTTGAAAGCCTTCCATCGCCGCGATGAAGGCCGCGCGAAGTGCCACTTCCGTCTTGCCGAAGCCGACATCGCCGCAGATCAGCCGGTCCATCGGCTTGCCGGCGCCAAGGTCGTCGCGCACGGAGTCGATCGCCGTCTGCTGGTCGTCGGTCTCCTCATAGGGGAAGCGGGCGGAGAACTCGCCATAGAGACCTTCGGCCGGCACCAGCGCCGGTGCGGCGCGCATCTGCCGTTCGGCGGCGATGCGGATCAATTGCCCGGCCATGTCGAGCAGGCGTTTCTTCAGCCGCGCCTTGCGCGACTGCCAGGCGCCGCCGCCGAGCTTGTCCAACGTCGCCTCGGCTGTGTCAGAACCGTAGCGTGACAGAAGCTCGATGTTTTCGACCGGCAGGAACAGCCGGTCGTCGCCAGCATAATGGATTTCCAGGCAATCATGCGGCGCACCGACCGCTTCGATGGTGCGCAAGCCGATGAAACGGCCGATGCCGTGGTCGGCATGGACGACGACGTCGCCCGCCGACAGCGCCGAGGCTTCGGCAATGAAATCCGAGGGACGCTTCTTCCGCTTCGAGCGCCGGATCAGCCGGTCGCCGAGAATATCCTGTTCGGCGACGACGACCAGTTTTTCGGTCTCGAATCCGGATTCGAGCGGCAGCACGGCGAGCGCCGCCTGCCCCGGCTCAAGCTTTTCGGCTTCCGCCAGAGTTGCGACCTGCTTGAGGTTGCCGAGGTGGTGCTCGCCAAGGATCTGGCCAAGCCGGTCGAGCGAGCCTTCGGTCCAGCCCGCAATGACGACGCGGCGGCGCGCCGCTCGCTCATCGGCGATGTGTTTGACGACGACGTCGAACACATTGATGCTCGGGTCGGCGCGTTCCTCGACGAAGCTGCGGCTGTGGCGCGAACCGGCGTGGTAGACTTTCTTCGCGCCGGCATCGGGAGCATCGAAGGGCGTGAAATCGATCGCTTCACGCGGCCCGAGCGCGGCGATCAGGTTTTCCGGCGAGAGATAGAGCATGTCCGGCGGCACCGGCTTGTAGGGCACGGCGTCCTTCAAGGCACCATCGGCCTGCTTCCTGCGCGCTTCGTAGTGATCGAGGATCAGCGTGTGGCGTTCGGCCAGTGCCTCGTGCGCCAGATGGTCGAAGACGACAGGTGTATCAGGCAGATAGTCGAACACCGTCTCCAACCGCTCGTAGAAGAACGGCAGCCAGTGCTCCATGCCGGCGAAGCGTCGTCCTTCGCTGACCGCTGCATAAAGCCCGTCGTCGCGTTGTGGCGCGCCAAAGGCTTCGATATAGGAGCGGCGGAAGCGGCTAATGGTTTCCGGCGTCAGCGCCACTTCGCTCATCGCCTGCAGCGCCATCGACTTGCGCTGGCCGGTGGTGCGCTGGGTGGCGGCATCGAAGACGCGGATCGATTCCAGCGTGTCGCCGAAGAAGTCGAGCCTGAGCGCCTCGGTCCAGCCTGGTGCGAACAGGTCGAGAATGCCGCCGCGCACTGCGAACTCGCCGATGCCGCGTACCGTTGGTACGCGCTCGAAGCCGGACGTTTCCAGCCGCGATACCAGCGCGTTCATGTCGATCTGGTTGCCCGGCTTGGCATGAAAAGTCTGTGCCTCGACCAGTTCGGCCGGCGGAATACGCTGCAGCAGCGCATTGGCGGTGGTGAGGATGACGGCGCGATGCGGTTTTTTCGCCAGCGCGATCATGGCGGTCAGCGCATCCAGGCGCTTGGCGGCGGCGTCCGAACCGGGCGAGACGCGGTCGTAGGGCAAACAATCCCAGGCCGGCAGTTCCAGCACGGGAAGGCCGGGGGCCGCGAAGGACAGCGCCTCGATGATCGCCGGCAGCCGCTGGCCGTCGCGCGCCACGAACAGCACCGGCTTGTCCGGCGCGATCTCGAGTGCCGCCTGTACCAGCGCGAAAGCTTCGTAGCCATCGGCGACGCCGTCGACGATGAATTGGCCGGCGCGGCCTTTCGGCAGACCGATTGTGGGAATGAGGCTCATGAAATCACGGTCTTGTTTTATCGCAATTCCAAACGGAAAACCGCTTCGCACTTTTCCTGGAATTGCTTGTGTTCAGAATGTCATTGGGTGGCGGAAAGCCAGGATCTTTTGCAGGACGGCACAATCGATATCCGCCGGGACCGGGCGTTCGCCAGTGACCATGGGCAGGAATTCGGTGTCGGGAATGTCGAGAAGCTTCTCATATTGGTCGATTTCCTCGCCGGTCAAGGCGCCGATCTCAGCGTCGGCGAAAGTGCCGAGGATCAGATCCATCTCGCGCATGCCGCGATGCCAGGAGCGAAACAGAAGCTTGCGGCGGCAGGCGTCCAGCCCCTCGCTTGATCTCGTCGTTCCAGTCATTGTGCCGCATCCTCACTTGCTGCGGCGCATATAGCGTGGATAGAAGGTGCTGTCAGCCTTGCGCTGTAACCGCCGCGACATAAGCTGACATCATGCGCCCCACCATCCTCGATCCGCTGTTTGTTCCGATCACCTCGCTTGCCGGCGTCGGGCCGAAGGTTGGCGCCCTGATCGAGAAGGTCGTCGCCGCCGATCTCGGTGATCGCGCCGCGCGCGCCGGCGACCTTCTGTTCGTGCTGCCGCACACCGTCATCGACCGCCGCAGCCGTCCGGGTATTGCCGGTTCGGCCGAAGGCCAGATCGTCACTCTCGACGTGCGCATCGACCGCCACCAGCCGCCGCCGCGCGGCAACAGGTCGGTGCCCTACCGGGTCTACGCCCATGACGACACCGGCGAGATCGCGCTGACCTTCTTCCATGCCCACGCTTCCTATCTCGAAAAGGCAATGCCCGAGGGCGAGCATGTCGTGGTCTCCGGCCGCATGGAATGGTTTAACGGCCGCCCGAGCATGGTCCACCCCGACCATATTGCGCTGGCCAGCGAAGCGGAAAACCTGCCGCTGGTCGAACCGGTCTATCCGCTCACCGCGGGGCTCTCAGGCAAGGTGCTGCGCCGGGCAATCGGCCAGGCGCTTGCGCGCGTGCCTGAATTTCCCGAATGGCAGGACGGCGCCTTCATGCGCCGGCACACATTTGCGGCCTTTGGCGATGCGCTCGCACGCATCCACAATCCGGCAGATCCGATCGACGTCTCCATCGACGGCGCCGCATGGCGGCGGCTCGCCTATGACGAGTTGCTGGCGGGCCAGGTATCGCTGGCGCTGGTGCGGGCAAAAGTCCGCCGCCTGTCCGGGCGTCCCCTGGTCGGCGATGGTCGCATCGCCGAGAAACTGCGCGCCGCACTGCCCTATTCGCTGACATCAAGCCAGGAGTTTGCGCTGGCCGAAATCAATGCCGACCTCGCCGATCCCGAACGCATGCTGCGGCTTTTGCAGGGCGACGTTGGCTCCGGCAAGACGGTCGTCGCGCTGCTCGCCATGGCGCGTGCCGTCGAGGCCGGCGGCCAGGCCGCCCTGATGGCGCCGACCGAGATCCTGGCGCGCCAGCATCTGGCGACGATCGCGCCGCTTGCCGCCAAGGTCGGACTGCGCATCGCCATTCTCACCGGCCGCGAAAAGGGCCGCGAGCGCACCGACACGCTGGCCGGTCTGGCCGGCGGCGAGATCGACATCGTCGTCGGTACCCACGCGCTGTTCCAGGAGACCGTGACCTTCCACGACCTGGTCTTCGCCGTCATTGACGAGCAGCACCGCTTCGGCGTCCATCAGCGCCTTGCCATCACCGCCAAGGGCGATGCACCAGACATGCTGGTGATGACGGCGACACCAATCCCGCGCACGCTGGTGCTGACCGCCTTCGGCGACATGGACGTGTCGAAGCTGACGGAAAAGCCGGCCGGCCGCCAGCCGATCCGCACCGTCACCTTGCCGCTGGAAAGGCTGGACGAACTGGTCGGCCGCATGGTCGACGCCGTCGCCGGCGGCCAGAAGATCTACTGGATCTGTCCGCTGGTCGAGGAATCCGAAGAGATCAAGCTGATGTCGGCCGAGGACCGTTTTGCCTCGCTGAAGCCGCTGTTCGGCGACCGCATCGGCCTTGTCCATGGCCGCATGAAGGGCACCGAGAAGGACGAGGCGATGCGCGCCTTCAAGCAGGGCGAGACACGCATCCTGATTGCCACCACGGTGATCGAGGTTGGCGTCGATGTGCCCGACGCCACCGTCATGGTCATCGAACATGCCGAGCGCTTTGGCTTGGCGCAACTGCACCAGTTGCGCGGCCGGGTCGGGCGTGGTGACAAACCATCTTCCTGCGTACTGCTCTACAAGGACCCGCTCGGCGAAACCGCGAAGCGCCGGCTGTCGGTGATGCGCGAAACCGAGGACGGCTTCCTGATCGCCGAGGAAGACCTGAAGTTGCGCGGCGAAGGCGAATTGCTGGGCACCCGCCAGTCCGGCACACCAGGCTTTCAGGTGGCGCGCATCGAGGCCCATGCCGACCTTCTTGAGGCCGCCCGTGACGACGCCAGGCTGATCCTGTCCCGCGACCCGGAACTGCAATCAGACCGAGGCGAGGCGTTGCGCCTGTTGCTCTATTTGTTTGGCCGTGACGAGGCTGTGCGGCTCTTGCGCGCCGGCTGAGCCAATGCGGCAATCGACGGATTGGCAAGCATTCCCTCGATCGGCTCGCCGTTCACGACAACCATCTGCTTGACCTCGGGCGCCACCAGCCCGGCCGAGACGATCAGCTTGGCGCCGTCCTCGATCGTCATGTCGAGCAGCACGATGTCCGACTTCGGCACATACATCAGGAACCCAGTGGTCGGGTTCGGTGTGCAGGGCATAAACACGGCAATCAGCGGATCGCCTGCCTGGTCGAGCTTCTGGTTGATCTCGGTCTCCTTCTCGCTGGCGACGAACACCAGCGACCAAACCCCCTTGCGCGGATATTCGACCAGCCCGACCTGCCGGAACATATCGCCCTTGTTCGACAGCACGGTCTCGAAAATTTGCTTCAGCGAACCGTAGATGCCGCGCACCAGCGGCATGCGTCCGAGCAGCCGCTCGCCGAAATTGACGATGGCGCGGCCGACTATGTTGGCCGTCAGGAAGCCTATCAGCGTGATCAGGATCAACGCGACGATCAGCCCGAACCCCGGCACCGGAAACGACAGGTAGGTATCGGGGCTGTAACGAGCCGGAATGTAGGGCTTCACCCAGGAATCGACCCAGCCGATGAACGACCAGGCGATATAGGCGGTGATCGCCAGTGGCGCACAGACGACGAAGCCTGTGAGGAAATAGTTCCTCAGCCGGGTCATGCCGGAGGTCTTGGGAGCGTCGGACATGGTTCACCGGGGACGCGGGTTGCAGCGCAACATAGTGAACCAGAGGGCGTATTGGAACTGCGAAGTTTTTAAAGGCGCCTGTTTAAAAGCGCTTACTCCACCGTCACCGACTTCGCCAGATTGCGCGGCTGGTCGACATCGGTGCCCATGAACACGGCGGTGAAATAGGCCAGCATCTGGATCGGCAATGCGTAGATGATCGGCGAGATGATTTCCGGCACGTCGGGCAGCACGATCGTCTCCATCGTCTTCACGCTCGTCAGTGCCGCACCCTTGCTGTCGGTGATCAGGATGATCTTGCCGCCCCGCGCCGCCACCTCCTGCATGTTCGACACGGTTTTCTCGAAAATGCGGTCATGCGGCGCGATGACGATGACCGGCATGTTCTCGTCGATCAGCGCGATCGGGCCATGCTTCAGTTCGCCCGCGGCATAGCCCTCGGCATGGATGTAGGAGATTTCCTTGAGCTTCAGCGCGCCTTCCATGGCCAGCGGGAAGTTGGTGTCGCGGCCGAGATAGAGCACGTTCTTGTAGTGCGCGAGCTCGCGCGCGATCTTTTCGATCTGATGATCGAGTTTCAGCACCTGGTTGGCAAAGCGCGGCGCTTCCGACAGTTCGCGCACGAAGATCTTTTCCTGCTCCTTCGAAATCGTTCCGCGCGCCACGCCGGCGCGCACGGCCAGCGATGCCAGTACCGAAAGCTGGCAGGTGAACGCCTTGGTCGAGGCGACGCCGATCTCCGGCCCGGCCAGCGTCGGCAGCACGACGTCGGATTCGCGCGCCATGGTCGATTCGCGCACATTGACGACGGCGCCGATCTTCATCCCCGCCTTGCGGCAGTAGCGCAGCGAGGCCAGCGTGTCGGCGGTCTCGCCCGACTGCGAGATGAAGAAAGCGGCATCGTTCTTCGACAGCGGCATTTCGCGGTAGCGGAATTCGGAGGCGACATCGATGTCGACCGGTAGCCGCGCGTAGCGCTCGAACCAGTATTTGCCAATCAGGCCGGCCAGATAGGCGGTGCCGCAGGCCGAAATAGCCAGTCGGTCGATTTTGGCGAAATCGAAAGGCAGGTCGAGCGGCTTGGAGACGCCACCGACAAAATCGAGATAATTCGCCAGCGTGTGCGAGATCACCTCCGGCTGTTCATGGATTTCCTTCTCCATGAAATGGCGCCTATTGCCCTTGTCGACCATGAAACTGGTCGAGAGCGACTGCTGGCGCTTGCGGTCGACCTTTGTGCCGTCGATGTCGAAGATGGTGACGCCGTCGCGGCGCACCACCGCCCAATCGCCGTCTTCCAGATAGGTGATCGAATTGGTGAACGGGGCGAGCGCTATGGCGTCGGACCCTAAAAACATCTCGCCATCGCCATGGCCGACAGCCAGCGGCGGACCGTTGCGGGCGCCGACGATCAGGTCTTCATCGCCCTTGAACATGATCGCCAGCGCGAAAGCGCCTTCCAGCCGCTTCAGCGCCTGGTGCGCGGCATCAACCGGCTTCAGCCCCTTGGCGAGTTCGCACGCTACCAGATGCGCCACGACCTCGGTGTCGGTCTGCGACGAGAAAGAATAGCCGTCGCGGATCAGCTCCTCGCGTAGTTCGGCGAAATTCTCGATGATGCCATTGTGGACGATGGCGACGCCTTCGGAAAAATGCGGGTGCGCATTGGTCTCGTTGGGCACGCCGTGCGTCGCCCAGCGGGTATGGCCGATGCCGATCGTGCCGTCGAGCGGCTCGTTTTTCAGCAAGCGCTCGAGATTGATCAGCTTGCCTTCGGCGCGGCGGCGGCCAAGCTGGCCGTGCTCGATGGTGGCGACGCCGGCCGAGTCATAGCCGCGATATTCGAGCCGCTTCAGCGCATCGACGATGAGCGGCGCAACCTGCGAGTGGCCGACGATTCCAACGATACCGCACATCCGGACAGTCCCCGATTCCCCATGGAAAACCAGCGCTATTTAGGGATGGCCGGCCTACCGTGAAAGTCACATTGCATTTCGTCCCGTGTAACGGAACGCTTATTCCTGTCGATGCACTATGACAGACCGCTCTTGCAATCCGGTTACTGCATTCGTTCGCGTTTTTGCGAGGCCGGGCTTACTTTTTCTTCGCAGCAGCGGCCGAAGCAAACCGCTCGCGCAGCTCCTTGCCCTTGCCGGGGATCGTCTTCTGGCGGGCGCGGCCGAAGGCCAGCGCATCGTCGGGCACGCTTTCTGTGATCACGCTGCCCGAGGCGATATAGCCGCCCTTGCCTATGGTGACAGGCGCCACCAATGAGGAATTCGAGCCGACAAAGGCGCCCTCGCCGATGTCGGTGAAGAACTTCGAATAGCCGTCATAGTTGCAGGTGATGGTGCCGGCGCCGATATTGGCTCCCGCGCCGACCCGCGCATCGCCGATATAGGTCAGGTGATTGACCTTGGCGCCCTCCTCGATGACAGCCTGCTTGACCTCGCAGAAATTGCCGACCTTGGCCTTTTGCCTTAGATCGGCACCCGGCCGCAGCCGCGCGAACGGCCCGACATCGCAATTCGAAGCGATGGTGGCGCCTTCGATATGGCTGAAGGCATGGATTTTAGCACCCGTCGCAATTTTCACGCCTCGACCAAACCAGACATTGGGCTCGATGATCGTGTCAGCGCCGATTTCGGTATCGTGCGAAAAGTACACGGTCTCGGGCGCAATCAGCGTCACGCCCGACAGCATTGCCTCATGGCGGCGGCGCGCCTGCCAGATGCCCTCGGCTTGCGCCAGTTCGGCGCGGTTGTTGATGCCGAGCGCGCTTTCGAAACTGGCTTCGGTGGCGACGACGTCCAGCCCCCGCGCGCCGGCGATCTCGACAATGTCGGTCAGGTAATACTCACCCTTGGCATTCTTGTTGCCAACCGCGTCGAGCAGCTTCAGCGCGTGGGCACCGGCCACTGCCATCATCCCGGCATTGCAGAAGGTGATTTTCTTCTCCTCCTCCGAGCAATCCTTCTCCTCGCGGATGGCAATCAGCTTGCCGTCTTTTTCGATCAGCCTGCCATAGCCGATCGGATTGGGCGGACGGAAACCGATGACGACGACGGCAGCACCTTCCGCCAGTTTCAGCCGCGCCACGGTGAGCGCATCCGCGTCGATCAGCGGCGTGTCACCAAACATCACAAGGATATCGTCATAACCCTTTGATATCGCTTCGCGAGCAGCAAGAACGGCATGCGCGGTGCCGAGGCGCTTTTCCTGCACAAAGGTCTCGGCTTTCGGAGCGAATTTTGCCGCCGCCTTGCGCATCTCTTCCGCGCCATGGCCAATCACCAGCGCCTGGCTGCCGGCGCCTGCGGCCTCGGCAGCCTTCACCACATGGGCGACCATCGGCAGCCCTGCAATCTGGTGCAGCACCTTCGGCAGCGTGCTTTTCATGCGCGTGCCTTCGCCAGCGGCGAGGATGACGGACAGGCAGGATCTCTGGCTCATGGAAGGACAACCATATGAGAAGGATTGGGAATCAAATCATGCTAACAGTGGCGCCATGCTGCACCAATGCGGTTAAATTCCGGTGAGGTGATAGAGCAGCTGACTCTTAATCAGCGGGTCCAGAGTGCAGCTCTCATGCCGGTGTGCCTACCCCAGCCGCCCCAACACCGGAAAATTCTCCAGCAACCAATAGGACACCGTCTGCACGCCCCCGGTGAGGAAAAACACGCCGGCGACAACCAGCAGCGCGCCGATCGCCTTTTCGACGCGGCCGAGATGGACGCGGAATTTGCCGAGGAAGCGCATGAAGGCGCCGGAAAACAGCGCCGCGATCAGGAACGGAATGCCCAGGCCGAGCGAATAGGCCGCAAGCAGCAGCGCGCCCTCGCCCACCGTCTCACGGCCGCCGGCCAGCGTCAGGATCGGTCCCAGCACCGGGCCGATGCATGGCGTCCAGCCGAAGGCGAAAGCCAGCCCCATCACATAGGCGGCGATCGCACTCGCCGGCTTGCCTTGCGACTGGAAGCGCGCCTCGCGCGACAAAAGCGGGATGCGCAGGATGCCGAGGAAGTTCAGGCCCATCAGGATGATCAGCACGCCGGCGCCCATCGCCAGCTGTTCCTGCCAGACACGCAGCAGCCGGCCGATGGTCGAGGCGCCGGCGCCCAGCGCGACAAAGACGGTCGAGAAGCCAAGCACGAAGGCGATCGAGGAGTAGAGCAGCGCGCCGCGCGCGCCTTCGCGCGCCGCCGCACCCGCATTGCCGCGAAAATCGTCGACCGAGACGCCTGCCATATAGCAGAGATAGGGCGGCACCAGCGGCAGCACGCAAGGCGACAGGAACGAGATCGCTCCCGCCCCGACCGCGCTGACATAGCCGATGTCCAATGCCATTTCCAAGAACTCCAGTGCCGTGGCTGATATAGCGACGCGCAGCCTTGTCCACCAATCACCATTGTGTTGGCAAGATCATCCCTTGATCATCCCTGGCCGACGCTCTGCCGGGGAAGAAACGACGGCCCGCGGGCGTTGATACAGTGAGGCCGCGATTTCCCGCGCGTCTCCAGATGTCAGTCAGGGAGATTTTCATGAAAACCATAACCGTAGGGCTGGCAGCGCTTCTGCTCAGCACCGCTGCCTCCTTCGCCGCCGATGCGTGGAAGGAAGCCGAGGTCAATGGCACCAAGATCTACACCGACGCCAACGGCATGACGCTTTATACCTATGACAAGGACGAGAAGGGCAAGAGCAACTGCTACGACAAATGCGCCACCAACTGGCCGCCGCTGAAGGCCGAAGCCGGCGCCAAGGCGGACGACGAATGGAGCGTTGTCGACCGCACCGACGGCACCAAGATGTGGGCCTATGACGGCAAGCCGGTCTACACCTTCATCAAGGACAAGAAGCCTGGCGATGTGACCGGAGATGGTGTCGGCGAGGTCTGGCATATCGTCAAGGCCGACTAGCTTCTCAATCCGGGTTCTGCCGCTGGCGGAACTTCGGTCGGCTGCCGGGTGTCCCTCCAAACCCGGCGGCCAGCACCAAAACGACCTGTCATAGCGCCGCGCCGCCCCTCGTGCGATATCCCAGCCGGCGTTTCTGCGACTCGGCGGAAAAATGAATCGCATCGTTTTCCGACGACTCGGGCCCGCCATCGCCCCAATCCAAATTCTGTGATTTTCTCCATACACTCTAAGAGTGTATTGCTGCGGAGAGCCCTGCAATTTGGGCGCTTCCCCTTGACCGGATGCAAAAGCGCGGCCATGTGAGCGACAAATAGAACGAGATTTCGTCGCGCGCAGCGGAATTCTTCTGCCGCACCACAGCTGATATGAGACCTCATGGACGTCGTCGTCGTCGAATCGCCGGCCAAAGCAAAGACCATCAACAAATACCTCGGCAAGAACTACAAGGTTCTGGCCTCGTTCGGCCATGTCCGCGATTTGCCGGCCAAGGATGGCTCGGTGCGTCCGGACGAGGATTTCGCCATGTCCTGGGCGGTCGACACCGCTTCGGGCAAGCGGCTTGCCGATATCGCCAAGGCGGTCAAGGATGCCGACGGCCTGATCCTCGCCACTGATCCGGATCGCGAGGGTGAAGCCATCTCCTGGCATGTGCTGGAGGTGCTGAAGCAGAAGCGTGCGCTGAAGGACAAGCCGGTCAGCCGCGTCGTCTTCAACGCCATCACCAAATCGTCAGTGCTGGAAGCGATGGCCAATCCGCGCCAGATCGATGCGCCGCTGGTCGATGCCTATCTCGCCCGTCGGGCGCTGGATTATCTCGTTGGCTTCACGCTGTCTCCGGTGCTGTGGCGCAAGCTGCCGGGCGCCCGTTCGGCCGGACGCGTCCAGTCGGTTGCACTGCGTCTGGTCTGCGATCGCGAATCCGAGATCGAGCGCTTCATCCGAGAGGAATACTGGCAGGTATCAGCTTTGCTCGGCACGCCGCGCAACGAGAATTTCGAAGCGCGGCTGACCGCCTTCGATCGCAAGAAGCTGCAAAAGCTCGATATTTCCAACAAGGCGCAGGCCGACGATATCAAGTCGATGCTCGAAGGCGCGACCTTCAAGGCGGTGTCGGTCGAAGCCAAGCCGACCAAGCGCAATCCCGGCCCGCCCTTTACCACCTCGACGCTGCAGCAGGCCGCCTCATCCGGCCTTGGCTTCTCGGCCAGCCGCACCATGCAGGTGGCGCAGCGGCTCTATGAAGGCATGGAGATCGGCGGCGAGACCACCGGCCTGATCACCTATATGCGAACCGACGGCGTGCAGATGGCTCCCGAGGCGATCGACGCCGCACGCGATGCAATCGCCAAGGAATTCGGCCCGAAATACCTGCCGGAAAAGCCACGCCTTTACACGACCAAGGCCAAGAATGCCCAGGAAGCGCACGAAGCGATCCGCCCGACGGATTTCATGCGCACTCCGGCATCGGTCAGGCAATATCTCGATTCCGACCAGATGCGCCTCTATGAGTTGATCTGGAAGCGCGCCATCGCCAGCCAGATGCAGCCGGCTGAGATCGAGCGCACCACCGCCGAAATCGAGGCGGTCAACGGTGCGCGCACAGCCGAGCTTCGCGCCGTCGGTTCGGTCGTTCGCTTCGACGGCTTCATCGCCGCCTACACCGACCAGAAGGACGACGATTCGGAGGACGAGGAAAACCGTCGTCTGCCCGAAATCCGCGCCGGCGAGCAGCTTGCCCGCCAGGCGATCAACGCGACCCAGCACACCACCGAGCCGCCGCCGCGTTATTCGGAGGCTTCGCTGATCAAGAAGCTGGAAGAGCTCGGCATCGGCCGGCCTTCTACCTACACGGCGATCCTGAAGACGCTCGAGGATCGCGACTACGTCACCATCGACAAGCGCCGGCTCGTGCCGCAGGCCAAGGGCCGGCTGCTGTCTGCCTTTCTCGAAAGCTTCTTCAAGCGCTACGTCGAGTACGACTTCACCGCGTCCCTTGAGGAAAAGCTCGACGAGATTTCCGACGGCAAGCTCGCCTGGAAGGATGTGCTGCGCGATTTCTGGAAGGATTTTTCGGGCGCCGTCGGCGACATCAAGGAGCTGCGCGTCACCGACGTGCTCGACGCGCTCAACGAGGAACTGGCGCCGCTGGTGTTTCCCGCGCGCGAGGATGGCTCCAATCCGCGCATCTGCCCGAAATGCGGCACCGGCAATCTGTCGCTGAAACTCGGCAAGTTCGGCGCCTTCGTCGGCTGCTCGAACTATCCCGAATGCTCCTTCACCCGCCAGCTCGGCGACGCCGCCAATCCGAACGGCGAGAATGGCGGCGGCGAAGACGGCACCAAGGTCATCGGCAAGGATCCGTACACGTCCGAGGAAATCACGCTGCGGAGCGGCCGCTTCGGCCCCTATCTGCAGCGCGGCGACGGCAAGGAAGCCAAGCGCTCCAGCCTGCCCAAGGGCTGGACGGCAGAATCGATCGATCACGAGAAGGCGCTGGCGCTGCTGTCGCTACCGCGCGATGTCGGCCAGCATCCGGAAACGGCCAAGATGATCTCGGCCGGGCTCGGCCGCTACGGCCCGTTCGTCCTGCATGACGGCACCTACGCCAATCTCGACAGCATCGAGGACGTGTTCTCGATCGGGCTGAACCGCGCCGTGTCGGTGATCGCCGAGAAGCAGTTGAAGGGCAAAGGCGGCCGCAATGGCGGCACTGCCGCTGCGCTCAAGGAGCTTGGCGAGCATCCCGATGGCGGCGGCAAGATCGTCGTACGCGACGGCAAATACGGACCCTACGTGAATTTCGGCAAGGTCAACGCCACCCTGCCCAAGGGCAGGGATCCGCAATCGGTGACCATCGAGGACGCGCTGGCGCTGATTGCCGAGAAGGAAGCCAAGGGTGGCGGCGGCAAGAAGCCGTTCCGCAGGGCGGCGGCGGCCAAGGCCCCGACAACCAAGAAAACCACAACCAAGAAAACGGCGGCTAAAAAGCCGGCCGCGAAGAAAAAAGGATAGGACGGCGTGGCGCGCAAGATCACCGGTAGAACCCACGGCGATCCGCGCACCGCCGATACCAGGGCCAAGGTCAAGGACGACTATCGGCCATCGCGCGACGAAATCCTGCGCTACATCGCCGAAAATCCCGATCGCGCCGGAAAACGCGACATCGCCAAGGCGTTCGCGCTGCGCGGCGACGACCGCATCTGGCTGAAGGATCTGCTGCGCGACCTGCAGGACGAAGGTTTCCTGACCAAGGAGCGCAAGGGGTTGGCTCGCGTCGGTGCCCTGCCCCACGTCACAGTCCTCGATATTTTTGACCGTGACGCCGATGGCGTGCTGTTGGCGCGTCCCACCGAACACACAGTCAATGGACCGCCACCCATCGTTTCCATCCGCCTTTCGCGCAGTGGTGGTGGACCGGCACCCGGCATTGGCGACCGCGTGCTGGCCAAGACCTTTCCCGCCGACGAGACGAATGTCGCCTTGGGTGGCCCGGCATACACCGGACGGGTCGTGAAGATTTTCGAAAAACGCACCGATGCCGTGCTCGGTGTCTTTCGCATTCTGCAGGATGGCACCTTCCGCATCGAACCGGTGGAACGGCGCCAGCCCGAACTGATCGTCGACAAGGAATTCCAGAACGGCGCCAAAAACGGCGACCTGGTCGAGGTCGAGCCCGCGCGCGCCTCCCGCTATGGCCTGCCGAGAGCCAAAGTGCTCAACGTGCTGGGTTCGCTGACCAGCGAAAAGGCGGTCTCGATGATCGCCATCCACGCGCACGACATTCCGCATATCTTTCCGGCCGACGTCATCGCCGAATCCGAAGCCGTCAAGCCGGCGACGCTTGCTCACCGCGAGGACTGGCGCGACCTGCCGCTGGTCACCATCGATCCGGCTGACGCCAAGGACCATGACGATGCCGTTTTCGCCACGCCGGATCTCGACGAGAAGAACCCCGGCGGCGTAGTCGCCACGGTGGCGATCGCCGATGTCGCGGCCTATGTGCGCCATGGCACCGCGCTCGACCGCGAGGCGCTGAAGCGCGGCAATTCGGTCTATTTCCCGGATCGCGTGGTGCCGATGCTGCCCGAGCGCATCTCCAACGATCTCTGCTCGCTGCGCGAGGGCCAGGACCGTCCGGCGCTGGCGGTGCGCATGGTTTTTTCGGCGCAGGGCCGCAAGCTCAGGCACTCCTTCCACCGCGTCATGATGAAGTCGGCAGCAAAACTCGCCTACAGCCAGGCTCAGGCGGCGATCGACGGCGTGCCGGACGAGAAGACCGCCCCGATCCTCGATACGGTGCTGAAGCCGCTGTGGGACGCCTATGCGACCCTCAAGCGTGGTCGCGATGGCCGACAGCCGCTCGAACTCGACCTGCCGGAGCGCAAGATCCTGCTCAAGCCGGACGGCACCGTCGATCGCGTCATCGTGCCGGAGCGGCTCGATGCCCATAAGCTCATCGAAGAATTCATGATCCAGGCCAATGTCGCGGCAGCCGAGACGCTGGAGGCGAAGAAGCAGGAACTGGTCTACCGCGTGCATGACGCGCCATCGCTCGCCAAACAGGAATCGCTGCGCGAGTTCCTGCAGACGCTTGGCCTGTCGCTGGCGCGCGGCGCGCAGATGCAGCCGAGCCAGTTCAACGGCATCCTCGAGCGTGTGCGCGGCGCCGACAATGAAGGCCTGGTCAACGAAGTGGTGCTGCGCTCGCAGAGCCAGGCCGAATACTCGCCCAAGAACATCGGCCATTTCGGTCTCAACCTCAGGCGCTACGCCCATTTCACCTCGCCGATCCGCCGCTATGCCGATTTGATCGTGCATCGCGGACTTATTGCCGCACTCGGCCTTGGTCCGGGCGGGCTGACACAGGACGAAGCGGCACGGCTCGAAGATGTTGCGGTGCTGATCTCAGGCACGGAACGCCGTGCAATGGCGGCAGAGCGGGACACGGTCGACCGTCTGGTCGCCGCCTATCTCGCCGAGCGCATCGACGACCGTTTCGACGCCCGCATCTCCGGCGTCACCAAATCAGGACTATTTGTCCAATTGCCGCAGTACGGCGCGGATGGTTTCATCCCGGTGTCAACATTGAACGGCGATTACTACATATACGACGAAACGGCCCGCTCCCTGTTCGGAGAACGCTCGGGCAAAGGCTACCAGCTCGCGGACCGCGTCGAGGTCCGGCTCGTCGAGGTGGCGCCGATGGCCGGCGCGATGCGCTTCGAGATGTTGACCGACCCGAAGCCTTTGCCGGGCTCCAAGCGGTCGTTTCACAAGGCCAAGGGCCGCGCCCGCGCGTCGCAATCGCGACCGGGTTCGCGCGGCAGGAGACGTTGATGACAACAGCCACGGAAGAACAGGTTTTCGGCGGAGAACATCACTCGGGCCGGGCTGCCCGCCCGCTATGGACGGCGATGAAGCGCGGCCTGCTCGGCCGCTGCCCGCATTGCGGCGAAGGCAAGCTGTTTCGCGCTTTCACCAAGACCGTCGACACATGCAGTGTCTGCGGCGAGGAACTGCATCACCACCGCGCCGACGACCTGCCCGCCTATCTCGTCATCGTCATCGTCGGCCACATCGTGCTCGGCGCTTTCATGGGTGTGGAGGCGACGTCCACCCTGTCCACGTGGCAGCACATTGCCATCTGGGTGCCGCTGACCATCCTTCTGTCGGTCGCGCTGCTGCAGCCGGTCAAGGGTGCCGTCATCGGACTGCAATGGGCCTTCTATATGCACGGCTTCGGCGGCGAACACGACGTGATCGAGCCGCATCCTGGAGCCTGAGCCGCAGCCAAGATTGCGGCCTGGCGCAACATCCCGACCGTGAAAGGCCACTTTCGCTTGCCAGAAGTTTCCGCTAGGTCCTGCGCATGGACGGTATGACCAAGGCGGAAGTCGACAAGATCGAGCGGAGCATGATCGCCCATAGCGACCAGCCAATTCGCCCGCGCGACGCGGCGACCCTGATCCTGCTCGACCGCAAGGGCGATGACGTGCTGGTTCTGATGGGCCGCCGCCATGCCGGTCACGCCTTCATGCCAGGCAAGTTCGTCTTTCCCGGCGGCCGCACCGACCCGGCCGACAGCCGCATCCCGGTCGCCGCCGCATTGCACCCTGAGCAGGAAGCCAGGCTGATCGCCGGGCCGGGGCGCACAAGCCCCGCACGAGCCCGCGCCATCGCCTTGTCGGCCATCCGCGAGACCTATGAGGAAGCCGGATTGCTGATCGGCCGCAAAGGCGCTTTCGCAACCGCCAGGGCCGATTGGCAAGGCTTCGCCGAACATGGCGTGCGGCCCTCCCTGGACATGCTGCGCTTCGTTGCGCGCGCGATCACGCCGCCCAACCGGGTGCGCCGCTTCGACACACGCTTCTTCAGCGCCTGGCGCGACGATGTCGCAGTCGAACTGCCGGGTGGCGGCCCGACCAACGAACTCGAAGAGCTGATCTGGCTGCCACTTGCCAAGGCCCGGGAAGCCGACATACCCGACATCACCCGAATGATCCTGGACGAGCTACAAAAGCGCCTCGCCCATGATCCACTGCTGCGTCCAGGCGGCCCCGTGCCCTTCTACCGGCTTGTCCGCAACCGCTTCATCCGCGAACTTCTCTAGAGCAATTCCAGGAAAAGTGTGACGCGGTTTTCCGTCCGGAATTGCGTAAGATCAAAAAGACAGAGTATTCAGCATCCCCATGACGGTCGATACCCAACAACAGGGCGACGAACGCGTACACTGGCTGCCTATGGTGGCGGCGATCTCGTCGATCAGCGTCGTCGGCATCGCCATCGGCCTTGGCATGCCATTGCTCAGCGTCATCCTCGAAACACGCGGCCATTCGGCCTCGATGATCGGCCTCAACACCGCCGTCGCCGGTCTTGCCTCGATCGCCGGAGCGCCGCTCGCCACACCGCTCGCCATGCGCTTCGGTGTCGCCTGGACCATGATTGCCATGATCGCCACCGGCGCGCTGGCCTTTGTCGGCTTCCATTTCGCGCCGGATTTCTGGATGTGGTTCCCATTGCGCATCGTGTTGCACATCGCGCTGACGGTGCTGTTCATCCTGTCTGAATTCTGGATCAGCACCTCGGCGCCGCCGCACCGGCGCGGCCTTGTCCTCGGCATCTACGCCACGGTTCTGTCGCTCGGCTTTGCCGCCGGGCCGTGGCTGTTCGCCCATCTCGGCAGCTCCGGCTTCAGGCCGTTCGGCGTCATCATCGGATTGGTGGCGCTGGCAGCCATACCGGTGCTGGCGGCGCGCAACGAGAGCCCGACCATCGTCTCCGACGGCGAGACCAGCAATTTCCTGCGCTACATCTGGCTGGTGCCGTCGGCGACCGCCGCCGTGCTGGTGTTCGGCGCGGTGGAAACCGGCGGCTTTGCACTGTTCCCGATCTACGGCAGCCGCATCGGCTATTCCGAAGCCGACGCAGCCCTGCTCCTGACCATGATCGGCCTCGGCAACGTGCTGTTGCAGATCCCGATCGGCATGATCAGCGACCGCGTCAGCGACCGCCGCTATCTGCTGATTGCCTGCGCCGCCGTCGGCCTTGCTGGCACGGTCTTCATGCCCTTCTTCGCGCAGAATTGGCATTTGATGGCGGCCCTTCTATTCGTCTGGGGCGGCGTTGTCGCGGCCATGTACACGATCGGCCTTGCCCATCTCGGCTCGCAGCTTTCCGGCCACGAATTGGCGTCGGCCAACGCCGCCTTTGTGCTGTGCTACGGCGTCGGCATGGTGCTCGGCCCGCAAGCGATCGGCATCGGCATGGATGCATTCGGTCCGTCCGGCTTCGGTTGGTCGCTCGGCCTGTTCTTCGCCGCCTATATCGGCCTGGTTTGCGTCAGGCTTATCCGCAAGATTCTCCTGTAGCGCCAACTGCCGCCAACTCTGAATTGGCGTGGCATGGCGACAAGCTGCTGACAGAACCGTGTCAGGAGCCCAGGGCTAAAAGGGTGTCCTAAAACACATGAGGACACTTCCATGATCGATAGCGGCTTTGAAACCACATCGTTGCGAATGACACTGCTTCTGCTTGTAACCTTCCAGGCTCCGGCCGCCGACGTCGACCGCATCATGGACGCAGTGGTGGCGATAGCGCCGCTGGCCATGGGCAAATATGACCGCAACGCCTATCAGTCGGCGCATGGCATCGAGCGCTACAGGCCGCTTGACGGTGCGGCCGCCGGCGCCGAAACCGAATTGCGGCGGCGCCCCGGCACCGTCGAGGTTTCCTTCGAATTGCCGGACGATCAGGCGTTGGCGGCCCGCGTCGTCGAGGCGATTTTCCAGGCGCACTCCTACCAGGAACCGGTGATCCGCATTCAGCCGATCCTGGCCAGCCGCTCCAAGGGACTGGACGACCGCGCCAATCCGAATCGCTGGTGGAACACGACCGGGGACTGGAAGAAGGTTTCGGCACCTGCTACGCAAACCGCATGATTTCCGCTCACCAGCCGCCTCCGACGGGTTGTACAGGCCTGGCGGGCTTGACTTTCCGGGCGCGTTCTTTATGTGTCGCGCCAAGTTTCCCGCGTCCGGGTGTTCTCCCCGTGCTCCAGCGGCCAAAACTCCACGAACAAACGGACTGATATCATGGCCAAAGCCGCAAACATCAAGATCAAGCTTCTGTCGACCGCCGACACCGGTTTCTTCTACGTGACCAGCAAGAACAGCCGCACCAAGACGGACAAGCTGTCGTTTCGCAAGTACGACCCGGTCGCCAAGAAGCACGTCGAGTTCAAGGAAACCAAGATCAAGTAATCTGGGTTCTTCCTCTGCAATGCCGAAACGCCGCCCAATGGGCGGCGTTTTCGTTTGTAACCACTTGATTTCATTGCATCCGCGCAAAGGCATCAGCCAAAAGGATTGACCGTTCGCCAGGGTTGCGGCACCCTTGGGTCGTGGGCTGGCAGGGGGCGCTGAACAAGGCCCCTACGGATGTCGAAGAAGTTGAAAGCTGCAATCATTGCAGCCCTTGTTGCCCTGGTTGCCGGCATCGCCGTTAGCAACGGGCTGATTAGCCAGCAGACGGCCGACGAGATCAAAGCCAGAACTGACCAGGTTTTGACCGAGGAGGCAGCCTCGCCTGCGCCTCAGCCTGCGCCTGATAGCCCCTCTGCGCCTTCCACGGAACCTGCGCCGCAGGCTCCGAGCCCGCCTGCCGCGGAACCGCAGCAAGGGTCCCAACAGGGTCAATAAAAAAGCCGCCTGCACGAGCGGGCTTCTCGTGTGTGCGATGAAGTGGTCAGGCCCGCAGGAACGCTTCGCCTAAAATCATGAGGTCGCGCACCGCGCACGTTTCCACGCACCGCACGCCCTCGCGTCATCACCACGCCTGCGGAGTGTATCGTTTTAATACAATCGCCAATTGGTAGACTCGCACGATGGATAGGCAGTTAGTTTCTGCGTCAGGCTAAAGGGGGAAATGCCTCGACCTGGGAGAAAACGATGTCCATTCAAAAAGGTGACTATCGAACCAACAGAGCCGACTACGCGATTGCCGCGACGCATGGCGGAGTGACCGCCGAAGACAGCGTTCGAGACGAGATTCTGGCAAGAAGAAAGAAGTCCCTGTGGCTAAAAGAGCGGCGATCAGCCAAGTCGGCTGAGAACCCAATGGACAGTTCGCCGCTGCCCAAAAGAAGCCCTCGCGGTTAGACGCTACAGCCGCCTTCCGCGATCGCACCATAACCACACATCATCGACTAGCCCATACTTGCAGATGCAGCCGGCGGTATTGACCTCTCGCACGGCGGCTCTAATTCGTGACGAAATGGCTTCCGTTCTTCTTAAAAGACGGCAGGACTAAAGTCTTGTACTCTACACGCAAAGGTCTGAGGGGTCCTGTTAGGTTCCGGAAATGTCTGTTGGACGTTCCGTTACTTTAGTTAATTGAGATGTAGTATCCCCTTATATTTCCTGCCCGACATTCGGCGCCTGATGCGACCGTTCGTAATCCGCAGGCCCGTCGTTCAGCAGGTTCAGCGCCTGTGCAGATCGCCGTGCAACCGGTCGATCGCGTCCCAAATGCCCGGGCTGAGTTTCCTCAGCCGATGCGATCACCGCTTTTCGGGTCGAACAGGTGCAGCGACGCCGGATCGGCCGCCAACCGTACCACGTCGCCGGGCTTCACGCCGGCACGGCCCATGGCAAAGACGCAAAGCTGCTGGCTGGCCAGCTTGACGTAGAACTGCGTCGAAAGCCCGAGCGGCTCCACCACCACCACCTCGCCCTTCAACGCACCGTCATCCGCCAGCCGGATATGCTCGGGCCGCAGGCCGACGGTGATGGCGTCACCGTCCTTCAGCGGCAGGCCATCCGGCAGGCGCAGCGCCTGGCCATCGGCCAGCACGGCCTCCGAGGCACCGCCCTTGCGGACTGTCGCCGGCAGGAAATTCATGCCGGGTGAACCGATGAAACCGGCGACGAACATGTTGGCCGGCCGGTCGTAGAGATCGAGCGGCGCGCCGACCTGCTGGATCAGCCCGTCATGCATGACGACGATCCGGTCGGCCATGGTCATCGCCTCGATCTGGTCGTGGGTGACGTAGACGGAGGTGGTTTTCAACTGCTGGTGCAGCGCCTTGATCTCGGCGCGCATATGGACGCGCAGTTTTGCGTCGAGGTTCGACAGCGGCTCGTCGAACAGGAAGACCTTGGGATCGCGCACGATGGCACGGCCCATGGCGACGCGCTGGCGCTGGCCGCCGGACAATTGCCGTGGCAGGCGTTGCAGGAAAGTGTCGAGCCCGAGCCGTTTGGCCGCGCCGTCCACCCTCGCGTCGATCGTCGTCTTCTCCGCTTTCTTCAAGAGCAGGCTGAAGCCCATGTTCTTCGACACGTCCATATGCGGATAGAGCGCATAGGACTGGAACACCATGGCGATGTCGCGGTCCTTCGGCGCGACGTCGTTGACCAACCGCTCGCCGATCCGGATCTCGCCGCCGGAAGCCTCCTCCAGCCCGGCGATCATGCGCAAAAGCGTGGACTTGCCGCAGCCTGATGGCCCGACCAGGACGACGAATTCGCCATCGGCGATTTCAAGGTCGACGGCGTGCAGGACACGGACGGCGCCATAATCCTTGCGGACCTTTTCGAGCGTAACAGAGGCCATCGATCTATCCTTTGACGGCGCCGGCGGTCAGGCCGGTGACGAGATAGCGTTGCAGGAAGGCGAAAAAGATGCAGACCGGGATCAGCGCCAGGATGGACGCCGCCATCATCTGTCCCCAGTCGACGGCGAACTTGCCGATGAAGGTAAGCAGGCCGACCGCGAAGGTCTTCTGGTCGTCGCTGGAAATCAGCATCAGCGCGAACAAAAGCTCGCTCCACGCGGCCGTGAAGACGAAGCCGAGCGTCGCGCCCATACCGGGCAGCGTCAGCGGCACGATCACCTTGCGCATCGCTTGCGCGCGGGTGCAGCCGTCGATCATCGCCGCCTCTTCCAGGTCCTTCGGAATGCCGTCGAAGAAGGACTGCATCAGGAAGGTGGCAAACGCCGTATTGAAGGCGGTGTAGATGATGATCAGCCCGGTCAGGCTGTTGATCAGCCCGATCTGACCCATCACGCGGTAGATCGGCGGAATGACCATCACCAGCGGAAAGGTCTGGGTCAGCAGCAACATCAGCGCAAGTGCTGCCTTGCCGCGAAAGGTGAAGCGCGACATGGCATAACCGGCGAGCGTCGCAATGACCGTCACCAGCGCCGCCGTCGACACCGAGACGATGACGCTGTTGAGGAAATAGCGCGGGAAATCTGTGGCCTCGAGCACGGTGACGAAATTCTGCAGCGTCATTTGCGACGGCCAGAAGGTGATGCCTTCGGAATACAGAAGCCGCTCCGGCGTGACCGAGATCTTCAGCGTCCAGTAGATCGGAAACAGGGCAAAGAGCACGTATGCCGCGATTGCGGCGTAGAGACCGATGCCGCCGAAGAAGCGCTGCGAGGTTGAACGCCCTGCGATCATCAGACGTGCCTCACCAGCGTGCGACGGATGCCGATCAGCGCGATCGCATAAGCAATAAGCAGGACCAGCAGCAGCACGGCCACCGCCGAGGCATAGCCCTTGTCCAGCGATTTGAAGGCGCTGACATAGATGTAGACAGGCACCGTGTTGGTCGAGCCGGCGGGTCCGCCCTCGGTCATGACGAAGATCAGGTCGGCGAAGGTGGCGATCCAGATGGTGCGTAGCATGACAGTGATGGCGATGGTCGGCGCCAGGAACGGCAGCGTCACCTTGGTGAAGCGCTGCCAGGGCGAAGCACCGTCGATGGCCGCCGCCTCATGCAGTTCCGATGGAATGGATTTCAGCGCCGCCAAAAGGGTGATGGCGAAGAACGGGATGCCGAACCAGACATTGGCGACGATCGGCCCCCACATGGCGGTTGAAGGATCGGACAGAACATTGGTCGGCTCCGCCTTCAACCCCAGTGCAAACAGCCAGTGCGGCAACGGGCCGATGATCGGGTTGAACAGCCAGGCCCAGGTCAGGCCCGACAGGAAGGACGGCACCGCCCAGGGCAGGAACACCAGGGCTTGCACCACCTTGCGGCCCCGGAATGGCTTGTCGAGCAGCAGCGCCAGGCCGAGGCCGAGGAAGAACTGGAAGAACAGGCTGGCGACGGTCCACCACAACGTGTTGACCAGCGCCTGCCCCAGAACCTGATCCGACAGCATAGCCTGATACTGCCCGAGCCCGACATATTCGGACTTGAACGCCGAGAATTTGCGGAAGGAGTAGCTGATGCCGATGACCAGCGGCACCAGAAGCACCACGACCAGAAGGAGGATCGCCGGGCTGAGATAGAGCCATGGCTCGATTGCGGCGTGGGATAGCTGCTTGCGACGCGGCTTGCCGGCGGATCGTATTTCGGACACGGCGTAGGTCATGGGCTGAGGATCTGGCTCCCTGGAGCGGCGTCGGGGACAGCGTCCTTCTCCCCGTCACTATACGGGGAGAAGATGCCGGCAGGCAGATGAGGGGCAGCGCAAACCTATCGAGGCGTGGCGCCGCCCCTCATCCGTCACTTCGTGACACCTTCTCCCCGTGAACGGGGAGAAGGAAGAAAAGGCGCTTACTTCTTGTTCTTCGCCAGCCAGTCCTGCTGTTCCTTGGTCAGGAAGGCAGCCCATTGGTCGGCGACTTCCTTGGCCGTCTTCTGGCCGAGCAGCACTTCCTGGAAGTTCTTGATCGCCACCTGATCGACGAAGTTGCCGAGGTTCTCCAGATGCGTCGGCGGGGTCACCATTTCATATTTGGAGCTGTCGCTCAGCTCCGTGAACCAGCCCTTGAACTGCTCGGTCTTGAAATGGGGATCCTGGTCGGCGCCGTTGTGGATCGGGACGACGCCGACTTCCTTGGCCCATTCCAGATTGTCCTTCGGCGACAGCAGCGTCGCCATCAGCTTCCACGCGTCGTCCTTGTGCTGCGAGTTGGCGAACATCGCCCAGCCGGCATAGCCAAGGGTCGGATAGGACTTGCCGCTCGGTCCGACCGGCAATGGCGCCACGGCGAAGTCGTCGGCGCTCATCTTGTCGGCGATGCCAAGCAGCGCGTCCGGATCCTGGTTGAGCATGGCGCAGGTGCCGGAATAGAAGCCCGTGACCGTCTCGTTGAAGCCCCAGCTCACCGCATCCTTCGGCGCCAGGCCGTCCTTGTACATGTCGGCCAGCATCTGCAAGCCCTTGACCGAGCCTTCTTCGTTGATCGTCGAAGTGCCGTCCTCGTTGAAGTAGCCGCCCTTGCCGGCGGCGATGTTCATGAACATGTGCATGCCGTTGAAGGCGCCCGGCCCGCCGCGCAGGCAGTAACCGTACTTGCCGGGGATCGCGGAAATCTTCTTGGCATCAGCAATGAACTCGTCAAGCGTCGCCGGCGGGCCATCGAGGCCGGCCTGCTTGAACAATTTCTTGTTCCAGAACAGCGCGTTCACATAGTAGCCGTAGGGGATCATGAACTGGGTGCTGTTGACGGTCGAGCCGAACTGCTTGGCACGGTCGCCGAGCGTCTTGGCGTCGTCCCACTTGGCCATGTAGGGGCCGAGATCCTCAAGCTGGGCATTGTTGGCATAGAGGCCCATCCAACGTTCCGGCATCTCGACGATATCGGGCGTATCGCCGGCCTGCACCATGGTCAGAAATTTCTCGAAGGCCTGGCCCCAGGGCAGCGAGATCAGCTCGACCTTGATGCCCGGATTTGCTGTTTCGAACTCGGCGATCTGTTTCTTCAGGAATTCGGTGCGCGGCGGGCTGGTGATGACTTCGACCATTTTCAGGGTCGAATCGGCCAGCGCGCCTCCGGCGGAAATCGCCAGCCCCGCAACGGTGGCAAGCATGACGGTCAGTTTTTTCATGTTCAAGACTCCCATTTTGAACCCGCTTGTTATTTTCTGGCTTTTTCGAAGGCCTGGGCGACATCCGCCCACAGGTCTTCGACACTCTCCAATCCGACATTGAAGCGGATGGTTCGAGGGCTGACGCCGAAGCGCGCCATCGAATTCAGGCCCGGCGTCTGCTCCAGCGACGCCTTGGCCGGCACGACCAGGCTTTCATGCCCGCCCCAGCTGACGCCGATGCGGAAATATTTCAGCGCGTCGACGAAGACCGGGATGTCGATATCGTCCGTCACCTCGAAGGAGAACAATCCGGCATAGCCGGCCAGCGTCGCCTTGCCCGGATGGTTCGAATAGACGGGGTGGTTGACCCGCTCAACGTTGCCATGCGCTTTCAGCCGTTCGGCGATGGTCAGGCCGCTCTTCATGTGGTGCGGCAAGCGCAGCGGCAGTGTGCGCAGGCCGCGCAGCAGCAGCCAGGCCTCGAACGGCGACAGCTTGCCGCCGAGATAGGAATAGGTCTGTTCATTGATGTGCTTGATATGGGCGGCGGAACCCGCCACCACACCAGCTACGGTATCGCTGTGGCCGCCAAGGTATTTCGAGGCCGAGTGCAGCACCAGATCGACGCCATGCGTGATCGGCTTCTGGAACACCGGCGTCGCCCAGGAATTGTCGATGGTGGTGACGATGCCCTGCTCCTTGGCCAGCCGCGTCAGATGCGCGATGTCCTGCAGCTCGAACATCATCGAGGTCGGGCTTTCCAGGTAGAGCAGCTTGGCACCGGGAAGCGCCGCCGCGACCGCATCGGGGTCGGAACCGTCGACGTAGTCGACCTTGATGTTGAGCCGGGGCAAAAGCCGCTCGAACAGCCGGTAGGCATCGCCATAACAATTGCGCACGGCGACGATGCGCTCGCCGGCGCCGACAAAGGCAAGCACGGTGGCGCTGATCGCCGCCATGCCGCTGGAAAAGCCGCGCGCTGCCTCGGCACCCTCGAGCGCGGCCACACGCGCCTCGAATTCCATCACTGTCGGATTGTCGCCGCGCGAATAGATCGGCTGCTTTCGTTTGCCGGCAAAGGTATCGGCCATCTCGGCATAGGTGGCAAAGGTGAACAGCGAGGTCTGGTAGATCGGCGGCACCACCGCACCGCCGGGGAAAGGTTCGTCATGCGCCAGCAGTGTTGCCGCCTCGGCAAGATAATCGTGATCGAAACCCGATGGATGCTCGTTCATGTCTGGCTCGAAAGTTTGAGTTTGGCGGCACCGCGCTTCAGATCGTCCTCTACGGTGGCGATCAGCTTGAGCGCTTCGGCGCGGGCGCCCTGCGGGTCGCGGGCGGCTATGCGTTCGTAGATGGTGCGGTGGTAGGGAAAGCTGGCATGGCCGAAGTCGCGCACGCCGAGCGGATGCTCCCAGAAGCGATGGAATAGCTCATGCATGGCGGCGATGATCTGCTCGAACAGCGGATTGCCCGAGACCCGGTAGACCGCCTGGTGGAACTCCCAGTCCTCTTCCGACGACATGCCGTCGCGCGTGCGGAACGCCTGCTCCATGACGTCGAGCTTGCGCGCGATCTCGGCGATGTCGGCCTGGCTGGCGCGCTCGGCGCAAAGCGCCGCAGCCTCCGCCTCCAGCGCACGGCGGATTTCCAGCGTCTGCATGAGTGAGGTGAAATCATTGCCGCCTGCCAGCGTCAGCGGCATGTGCAGCATGTCGGGTGAAACAGCCGCCTTGAGATAGGTGCCGCTGCCTTGCCGGCGCTCGACAAGGCCAAGCCCTTCCCAGCGTGTCAGTGCCTCGCGCACCGTGTTGCGGCTCACCTTCAGCCGCTCGGCCAGAATACGCTCGGTTGGAAGCCTCTCGCCGGGCTGCAACGCCTCGGCGCGAACAAACCCTACCAACGCCTTCAGCACGGCGTCATCTCGCGCCGTCGTCTGAATGGGTGGCAGGCTGTTCTGGTCCACATCTGCTCCAAGTGGTCCAATGGTCCAACCAATTTCTGCACAGATGAAAGATGCTGTCAATTGCTTGTCAGGAGACCGATCCTTTTTCATGCTGTTGATGATGGCGACAACGCGTATCAGGAAATCGTGCCGGCCAGCTTCGACCGCATCTGCTAATCCGCAGCAGACGGTCCGAACCAGGTCGTCAGCGCGTCCGGCAGTCCCTGTTGGGTTCCCACTCCAACCCAAGCCACATAGCCATCGGGCCGGACCAAAACTGCGGTTGGCGCCGCAACCTCACCAAAGACCGGAAGCTCCCAAGCACCGGCATATTTTGCGTCGATCAGCCGGACCCGATCAGCCCAGAGTGCGATGTCTGGCCTGCCGGTCTCACCGAGGTTAAGCAGCACGGGCCGCGCCTCGTGCAGCAAGGTGAAGACCCGCAACGGTCCGTCAGCGGTGGCCAGATCAAGGTCGGGCATTCGCCGCCCAAGCAGCGGATGCCCCTCGCCGAGGTCGTAATGAACGCCCAGGCCGGACATCTCAGCGGCGATCCGTTTGCGGGGCTCATCCATGCCGAGCAACTCGGCAAAGATGTCGTTCAATGCCCTGGTACGGTCATCCGTACGACGAAGAGCGACCTGTGCCATCGTGTTGCGCAACACGCGGGCAGCGACCGGATGACGTTCGGTGTGATAGCTGTCGAGCAGGCTTTCCGGTGATATCCGCTTGACCACCTGGGCGAGCTTCCATCCCAGGTTCACCGCGTCCTGCACGCCGATGTTGAGGCCCTGTCCGCCCATCGGCGGGTGGACGTGCGCTGCGTCGCCGGCCAGCAGGACGCGTCTGTCGCGGTATTTCGCGGCCTGCCGCGTCATGTCGGTGAACCGCGAGAGCCAGGTCGGACTGTGGACCCCGTAATCGGTGCCGTAGATGGCAATCAGCGCCTCGCTGAGCTCGCACAGGGACGGTTCGCCGCGGGCCTCCAGGTCCGGTTCCGTCAGCACGACGCCAACTTTTTTGCCGTCCTCGATCTTACCCAGGGCATGAATTCCGAAGGCGTTGCTGCGAAAACCCCATTCCGGCTCTTCCGACATCTCGACTTCGGCAATCATCCAGCTCATCGTCGGCTCCCATCCGGCGAACTCAATACCGGCTGATTTGCGAACGGTGCTGCGGCCTCCGTCGCAACCAACCAGATATGTCGTCTTCAGCCGGTGGCCGTTGGACAGTTTGACATCGACGCCGCTGGCGTCCTGGGCAAACCCCGCCACCTCGTGTCCATGATAGATCGGCACCTTCAGCTCGCTGACCCAATCGGCCAGGATCCGCTCGATGTGGTTTTGCCGCAGCGCCAACAGATAATTGTGCCGGGTTGGGAAGTCGCTGATGTCCAGGCGGATCATGTGAAAGCCCACGGCCTGGCCTATCTGGCCCTGCGCGAGGAACCGATCGGCAATCCCGCGCTGATCGAGCACCTCGATGGTTCGGGCATGCAGGCCGCCGGCGCGCAGGCCCGCGAGTTTCTGATCCGGCCGTCGTTCGACAATAGCGACGTCGACGCCCGCCAACGCCAGTTCGCCTGCCAGCATCAATCCCGTCGGACCGCCCCCAGCTATCACCACCGCATGATCTGAAATCATGATCGTCACTCCCGTTTGCGTACCTTGGTTTGGGCCGCTGTCTTACGGGAGGAGCTGGGTCTTGCCGCAAGCCCCTTGTGCGCCATATGTATGAAATGGAAAGGATCGGTATTCTTCCCGCTGTCGGTTGCCACGCAACAAGCTTGTCGCACAAGACGATATGCTGTGGCGGTTCCTGAGGACGATATCCGGATTTTCACCGCAAAAACGCAGAGTTCCGTGCCTTGGCACGGAACTCTGATGTTCTTTTGGAAAGAAGGGGGCCGGTCGGCGTTTGGCAGCGGTACGAGGAGGCCACTAAGTGCCAGCGCCGGCCGGCCGACCCCACGGACCCAGGAGATGCGGCGGACCTGAGCATCATGGGGTATTCCTGGAGATCGGAGCCGGCTGTCTATCCTCGTGCCGGCTTCGTCTTGGCCTTCACACTTGCGCAAGAGCTTATGAAAATCAACAGTTTCTTAACCAAGGCTCGCGAATCGCTTGGATTAAGGTAAACGGGTAACCCTGTCGGGGTTGACTGGAAAATTGGGGCTGAACCGATTAAGCCGCCTTGGCAACGACGCGGTTGCGGCCGCCGCTCTTGGCTTCGTAGAGCGCGAGGTCGGCACGCTTCATCAGCGCCGCCACCGTATCCACGCCCTTCAGCACCGACGACACACCGACGCTGACCGTGACTTCGATCGTCTTGCCGTCCTGGCCGATGGCAAAGGGCGCCTGGGCAATTTCGGCGCGAATGCGTTCGGCCACCTTCTCGGCCACCGCGCCCTCGGTATCCGGCATCACCACGACGAACTCCTCGCCGCCAAAACGGCAGGCAAGATCGATGCCCCTGACATTCTTGCGCAGCCGTCGCGCAAATTCCCGCAACACCTCGTCGCCGCCATCATGGCCGTGCGCGTCGTTGATCGCCTTGAAACGGTCGAGGTCGGTGATCATCACCGACAGCGGCCGGCGCCGTGCCACGGCGCGATCGAACAGCGTCTGCAAGTGGCTGTCGAGATAGCGGCGGTTGTGCAGCCCGGTCAGGCCGTCGGTCACCGCCATTTCGATGGTCTGGGTGACGCTGGCGCGCAACTGGTCGTTGTAGCGCTTGCGGCGCACCTGGGTACGCAGCCGTGCCGTCAGTTCCTGCTGGTCGATCGGCCGCATCAGATAGTCGTTGATGCCGAGTTCGAGGCCGCGGATGATGCGTTCCTCCTCGCCCTCCTCCGCCAAAAGAATGATCGGCACGAAGCGGGTGCGATCCAGTGAGCGCAACTGCGAACAGAGCCTGAGCGGATCGAAATCGGCGAAGGCCGTCGAGATCATCACGCATTCATAGGACGTCTCGGCAGCCTGGAAGAAGCCGGCATGCGGATCGCTGGAGATATCGAGATCGGCGCGGTCGCGCAGCATCTTCTGGATGCGCTCGACGGATGATTTGCGCTCGTCGATCAAAAGCACTTTCGGCATTGTGTCCTCGGACGCGAAATTGCGGCTGAGCAACTCTTCGATGCCGATGTTGCGCGTCGTCGAGGCGCGCAGCCGCAACTCGTCGGTCAGCGACTTCAAGCGGACCAGGCTTTTGACGCGCGTCATCAGCTGCAGATCGTTGACCGGCTTGGTCAGGAAATCGTCGGCGCCGGCCTCGAGCCCGCGCACGCGGTCGGAAACCTGGTCGAGCGCGGTGATCATCACCACCGGAATGTGCGATGTCGCCGGATCACTCTTCAGCCGCCGACAGACCTCGAACCCGTCC
Organism: Mesorhizobium sp. M0621; assembly: GCF_040320745.1. Taxonomy (NCBI): domain Bacteria; kingdom Pseudomonadati; phylum Pseudomonadota; class Alphaproteobacteria; order Hyphomicrobiales; family Phyllobacteriaceae; genus Mesorhizobium; species Mesorhizobium sp. M0621. The sequence goes on from NZ_JAMYQF010000013.1 coordinate 104,886, forward strand.
ATGTCGGGCATCATCACGTCGAGCAGCACGACATCGACCTTGCCGTTCTCGCAGGTCTCGATCGCGTCCGGCCCGTTTGTAGCGGTCAGCACCTCGAAATATTCGGCCAGCAGGCGGACTTCCAGCAGCCGCACATTGGCAGGGATGTCGTCGACGACGAGGATCCGCGCAGTCATGTCACAAGGCTCCGGCTCGGCTGGAAGGATACATTACGCATCGCCCAAATAGGATTTGATGGTTTCGATAAAACGCGGCACCGAGATCGGTTTCGAAATATAGGCCTCGCAGCCACCCTGGCGGATACGCTCCTCGTCGCCCTTCATCGCGAAGGCGGTCACCGCGATGACCGGGATGACATGCAGCTCGTCATCCTCCTTCAGCCATTTGGTCACCTCCAGCCCCGATACTTCAGGCAGCTGGATATCCATCAAGATGAGATCCGGCCGGTGCTGGCGCGCCAGATCCAGCGCTTCCAGACCATTGCGGGTGCGCACGGTCTCGTAACCGCTTGCCTCGATGAGGTCCCGAAAGAGCTTCATGTTGAGCTCATTGTCCTCGACGATCATGACCTTCTTCGGCATCGATATCCCGTCCCGGTCGTCCTTCCGCCCGAAGGCGACCGTCATGCGCCCATGTCTAGACGCACCAAACCCTGCTTCACTTTACGGCAATATCATTGACGAAACGGAAATCCGCGGCTGGAAAACTGCGCAAATTCCACCCCGTCCTTGCGCGTCCAAAGGGCGCGCCACGCTCTAATGGCTTGCCGCAAGCAACTCTTGCCATTACTGCGGGAGAGACTCATTCCACACCGAAGGTAGTGATGGCAAACGCAGCGTCAATGCGCGAAGAGGCGGAATCGATTGCAGTGAAGGCCCTGGGCTTCGTCGCCTCCGATCCGGAGCTGCTGCCGCGCTTTCTGGCGATCACCGGCATCGAGGCGCATTCGATCCGTCAGGCTGCCAGCGAGCCGGGATTCCTGGCCGGTGTCCTGCAGTTCATTCTCGCCCACGAGCCGACGCTGATGCGCTTTGCCGAGGAAACCGGCACGCCGCCGGCTGCTGTCGGCAAGGCCTTGCGGGCACTGCCGCTGGGCGACGACAACCACGAGCATTCCATATGAGCGACGATCCCGAAACCGCGCGCCAAATCGAGGAACTGATCGCTGACGACCGCCCGCTGCTGGTGCTCGACGTCGACGACGTCCTGCTCGAATTCATCCGCCCGTTTCCGAATTTTCTCAGGGCGCGCGGCTATGATCTTACGCTGGCCTCCTTTCAGCTGACCGGAAACATCGCCGAGACGGCGAGCGGCCGCCTGATCGAACAGCCCGAAGTCACCGCACTTCTGGGCGATTTCTTCGACGCGCAGGCCGACTGGCAGAATATCACGGAAGGTGCTGCGGAAGCCTTGGCAGGGCTCGGCGACCGCGCTGAAATCATCTTGCTTACGGCTATGCCGCATCGACACCGGGCCGTGCGCCGCGCCCATCTCGATGCCCTCGGCGTGAGCTACCCGCTTCTGACCACTGAAATGGCCAAGGGGCCGGCGGTGGCCAAGCTTCGCGGCAAGGCCGGCCGGCCGGTCGTCTTCGTCGACGACCAGCCGCGCAATCTGGCGTCTGTGCAGGATGCGGTCGCCGATGCAGAGCTGTTCCACTTGATGGCCGACAATTCGCTGCGCGCATTCCTGCCGCCGGTGCCGGACAACGTCGTCGTCGTCCAGGACTGGCATGAGGCCGCGCCGAAGATCGCGAGCGCGCTGGGGCTCTAAAGCCCCGCTCTCAAGGGTTCAGTTCGCTCCTGCCCCGCCGCTGTCGTCACCGCTATCGTCCCCGCTGTCATCATCATCGACACTGTCGTCCACGGCCGGATCGGCGGGTTTCAGCATGACGCCGTTGACGCTGACCGAGCCGTCCGCTTTCGCGTTGACGACCCATTCCAGCCGGCCATCGGGCAGCGTCTTGCCGAACCCTTTCGCCATGAGGGCGACGGGCACGTATTGCGCCACTTCTGGCTCCGACTTTGCCGCCTCTTGCAGGCCTTCGACCATCTTGTCGAAGCCGGCGACATCGACGGTCACGCTACCTTCGGGCTTTTCGCCGGGGAACGTCATCTCGCCTTGCAGCGCGATCTCCGTGTCCTTGTTCTTCACCGTGCTGTGGCCGAGCACGACCTTCGGCGTCTTGGCCATGAAGTCGGCTTTGAGCTGCTCGCCGAAATCAGCCGACAGCGGCGGATCCTGATTGAGATCAAAGGCCTCGATCGCCTTCTTCGCCATGCTGTCGAGATCGATGTTGGCGCCGCCGAAGTTCAGGTCGATATCGGTGGGCAGCAGCCCCACGCTCCAGCTCGGCAGAAGCTGCTGCGGCACCGTCAGCCCCGATGCCTTGATGCCATAGGTGACCGTGCCGTTCTGGGCGACGCCGTCGCTTCCGAATGCAGTGCTGAGCTGGGTGGCGCCGAAATTGCCCACCGGGCTTTCCACGGCGAAATCCTTGAAGCCGTAGGTTCCCTCGACACGCTCCCAAAGTGGCAAGGCGGCGAGCAGAAGCGATTTGAGCTGCGCCTGGTTGGCCTTCAGCGTCGCCTCATCCTCATTGGCCACCGCAAATGCCAGGAGATCGAGCAACGGCTTTGTCCGCACGCCCTTGCCGCTGGCTTCGACCGACAGCTTCGGCGACCTGACGGTGACCGGGAATTTCAGCCCGCTCTCTGGATCGTCGAAATTAATCGCTTCGACAAAACTCGACACCTTTTGCGAGGTCGTGAAATCGACGCCGCCGGACGCGGACTTGGTCGCGGCAATGGTCGCGGTGCCGGCGCCAGTGCTGGCTTCCATGCGCTGCTTGGCATCTTTCGATGCCATCGTCATGCCGGCCATCGAACTGGTACCGCTGGTGAAGGCCGCCAGACTGGGGTCGTAGACGCCCGAGCCCTTGCCGTCCTTGATCGAAAACTGCGTGCTTTGCAGCCCCTCGGGTCCGTTGAACTCGAAGGAAGCGCTTTGCGAGAAATCCATCGAGACATCCCAGGATCCATCGCTGCGCGGCTTGACCATCAGCGCATAGGGAGCGAAGTCGAACTTCAGCAGCTTCTGCTCCGGGAATGATGCGGCAAGTGCCTTGAAATCAAACAAGATCTTGTAGGCGTTGCCCTCGAGCGAAACCTTCAGGATGCCTTTGTCGATCGCCTGCTTGCCGACATAGCGGGACAAGTCGTCGGACAATTGCTTCGCACCCTGACTGTCGACAGTCTGACCGAAAGCAGGTGCACTCAACGCAAGGAGGAAAACGAATGGCAGGGTACGGTTCACGCGAATTCTCCGTTTGACCTAATGCATGTCGCCCAAAAGTGGGTCCCGGTTTTGGGAGAACGACATGCATAAACAAAAAAACCTGAAGCGCATGCGCTTTAGAAGGAACGCTTCGTTCGTCTGGTATGAAATTACCGCCGCAACCGCAAGGCGGCATCAACAACGCTATCAGGGCGGAACGCCTCGATCAAAGCACGAGCCGCATCAGCGGCCGGCCCGCCTTGCGTTCCACGAGCCTTTCGAAGCCGGCCTTCTCGAAGACCCGCGACGAGCCCACGAACAGGCCGATCGAGCGCGAATCGCGAGACAGGTCTATCGGGCAGGCCTCGACCAGCCGTGCGCCATTCTTGCGGGCGAAATCGATGCCGCCGTCGACCAGGCGATGCGTGATGCCCCTACCGCGCGCCTTGCTGCGGATGAAGAAGCAGGAGATTGCCCAGACGGCCGGATCCGCGGCGTCGGCGGGATCGATCGGTGCCGACCCCCTGCCCTGATTGTTCCATTCGGGCACGTCGGAGCGCGGTCCGATCTGCATCCAGCCGACCGCCTGGCCATCCTCGAAAGCCAGCAGACCCGGCGGCGGGCCGGCTTCGATGCGCGCCTTGATGTGGTCCTTGTTGCGCTCCCGGCTGCTTTCGCGGCGCACCGCCGGCGCCATACGGAAATGCGTGCACCAGCAACCGTAACAGGCACCCTGCTTGCCGAAGAGATCCTCGAAATCCGCCCATAGCGCGGGCGTCAATGGCGCTATGGTCGTGCTCATGCGTTCTCCCCAGACCACCCTTGTCGCTGGTCTTGCGCTGTCGTACTATTGCGTTTGTTCTCTTTATGTTCCCACAAATGGCGGCTCCTGTCAACCATCCCCACCACGGTTTTTGCCGCGACTGCCTGACATTTCAGCGCAGCGAAACGCGCCGTTGCGAGCGCTGCGGCAGTCCAAGGCTTGCGCGTCATCCCGAGCTTTACCGGCTGCATCTGGCCCATATCGATTGCGATGCCTTCTATGCGGCGATCGAAAAGCGCGACAATCCGGCGCTCAAGGACAAGCCGCTGATCATCGGCGGCGGCAAGCGCGGTGTTGTCTCCACCGCCTGCTACATCGCCCGCATCCAGGGCGTGCGCTCGGCAATGCCGATGTTCAAGGCGCTCGAAGCCTGCCCCGAGGCAGTCGTCATCAGCCCCAACATGGAAAAATACGTGCGCGTCGGCCGCGAGGTGCGCGCCATGATGCAGGCGCTGACGCCGCTGGTCGAGCCGCTGTCGATCGACGAGGCGTTTCTCGACCTCGCTGGCACCGAACGGCTGCACGGCCTGCCACCGGCGGTGGTTCTGGCGCGCTTCGCGCTGGCGGTCGAGAAGGAGATCGGCATCACCGTTTCGGCCGGCCTGTCCTATTGCAAGTTCCTCGCCAAGATAGCGTCGGACTTCCGCAAGCCGCGCGGCTTCTCGGTCATCGGCGAAGCCGAGGCGGTCGGCTTCCTGGCGGAGCAGCCGGTGACCATGATCTGGGGCGTTGGCAAGGCGTTCAACGCCACGCTGGAGCGGGACGGCATCCGCACCATCGGCCAATTGCAGCAGATGGACCGTGGCGACCTGATGCGGCGTTACGGCACCATGGGCGACCGGCTCTACCGCCTTTCGCGCGGCGAGGACGTCCGCCGCGTCGACCCCGACCAGGACGCCAAGAGCGTATCGGCCGAAACCACCTTCGACACCGACATCGCTTCGCTGGATGAGCTGGTTGCGGTGCTGAGGGGCCTTTCGGAAAAGGTCTCGGCACGACTGAAGAAATCGGGCATTGCCGGGCGCACCGTGGTGCTGAAGCTGAAGACCCAGGATTTCAAGCTGCGCACGCGCAACCGCCAACTCGGCGACCCGACCCGGCTCGCCGACCGCATCTTTCAGACCGGGGTGGAGCTTCTGCGCAAGGAAACCGATGGCACGAAATACCGACTGCTCGGCATCGGCGTCAGCGACCTCTCGGACGACGACAAGGCCGACCCGCCCGATCTGGTCGACGTCCAGTCGCGCAAGCGCGCCATGGCCGAAGGCGCCATCGATGCCCTGCGCGACAAGTTCGGCCGCAAGGCGGTTGAAACCGGCTATACCTTCGGCAAGGGCCGCGACGCTCACCCGCCGGAACCACTCGAGGAGTGACGCCGCATATCGCTGCGTTGAGATTCAACTGCGCTGCAGGTCTATCCTGCTCGTCACCACGCTCTTGCCGGTTTTCGGATCGGTGTCGACGACAGTCAGCCGCATGCCGTTCTCGCCGCGTTTCTCGACCCTCATCTGTGCCCTTCGGTCGCCATTGACCTCCTTGGCCCAGCGGATGCCGAGATTGATCGCGTTGCCGGAGCGACTGCCGTTGAGTTGCGCCGGCCCGGTACGAGAACCGACATAGGTGCCGCTATATTTGGCACCGCTGGCTTTCAGATCCGCGCTGATGACGCGCGTCACCACAATCAGTCCGCGGCAATTGCCGTCGAGCGACAATGAGCTCGACGTCGCGTTCGACTTGAAGTTACAAGACACGTTCACCGTTGGCGCGTCTGTGGTCACCTTGACGATACCCTTGCCGGCGAAATCGCCCCTGAACGACTGGAGAAATTTGGCCTCGTCGGCATGCGCGGTGCCTGCCGCAACCAACAGACATCCAGCAAGGCCGAATTGTGCGAATAATCTCATCGAAACTCTCCTTGTCGATCTCGAAAAAGGTGGGACAGTTCACAACGCAGGCACGGCTGGCTACGCGGGCTCAACGCCCCTTGCCGTTTCAGGTTCCGCCCACGGCATGACTGTTTTGCAACATCCAGCCTTGGCGACTGGCCCAGAAGAATGCAGCGGCTAGCGATTGCGGCAAAAGCTCCGTCCTGCGACACAGCCGGCATGACACCTACCCCTTCGATTCCAAAGGCAGCGTTCTGGATGGCGTTGTCGATCGCCTCGTTCCTGGCGATGTCGGTCGCCGGCCGCGCCACGACAGCCGAACTCAACGTCTTCCAGGTGCTGGAACTGCGCTCGGTGATCGGCTTTTTCATCCTTCTGCCGCTGGTGATGATGAGCGGCGGCTTTGCGGCAATGCGCACGCAGCGCCCCGTCGCCCATATCGCCCGCAACGTCATCCACTATACCGGCCAGGCAGCCTGGCTCTACGCGCTGACGCTGATCCCACTGGCCGTGCTGATCTCGATCGAATTCACCACACCGATCTGGACGGCTATCCTGGCGGTGATTTTTCTCGGCGAAAGGCTCTCCCGGCCAAAGCTTGCGGCGATCGTCCTGGGGCTGATCGGCGTGGTGATCATCGTGCGCCCCGGTGTCGGCTCGGTCGATCCCGGACATCTCGTCGTGCTCGGTGCCGCCGTCTGCTTCGGCATCTCGGTGGTCACGGTCAAATCGCTGACGCGAACGGACAGCGTCGTGCGCATCATCTTCTGGATGCTGATCATCCAGTCGGTGGTCGGCCTCGTTCCGGCGCTCTATACGTGGCGCAACCCGCCCCTGGAACTGTGGCCATGGATCGTGCTGATTGCCTTCACCGGCATGTCGTCGCATTTCTGCATGGCCCGTGCGCTTGGCTATGCCGACGCGACCGTCATTTCGCCGATGGATTTCCTGCGTGTGCCGCTGTCGGCGCTGATCGGCTGGCTGCTCTATAGCGAGCAGATCGACGCCTTTACCGCCGGCGGCGCGCTGCTGATCCTGATGGGCAATCTGCTCAATCTTCAGCGAAGGACGATAAGGCCGGCCGACGCGGCGGCGTCGTAACACCCAGCTGGTCAGTTTCCCTCATCGGGAATGTTCAGAAGATGGCCGCAAGCCTTGCAATGCACGGCATCCGGCTCATGCCGTTGCAAGCCGCATTGCGGACAGGGAAAGACCACCTTGGCCGGCCGGAAAATCGCCTGCGCCAGCCTGACGAACAGCGATATGCCGATGATCATGGTGACGATTGCCGTCAGCTTGCCGGCTATGCCGGGCAGCACGATGTCGCCGAAGCCGGTCGTCGTTACCGTGGCGACGGTGAAGTAAAGCGCGTCGATATAGTTTTCGAGGCCGGCGCCAGTGCGGAAGAAGAAGGTGTAGACGAAGCCGGTGACGACGAACAGAAACGTCAAAAGGTTGATGACCGCCTGGCTCGCCTCGCGCCAGGGCCGCAAGCCGCGCATCTCCAGATGCCGCCAGAGCGAACCGCTGCGCGACAGCGACCACAGCCGCAGGATGCGCAGGAAAGCGAGATTGGCCAACGCCGTCGGCATCAGCAGTGTCAGCAGGATGAAGACATCGACCCACGATGTCGGCTGCTTCATCAGCCGCAGCATGTCGTTGGAAGCCAGCAGCCGGGCAACCAGGTCCGCAGCGACCAGAGCGGCCGCCGAATAGTCGAGCCAGAGGAATGACGGCTTATCCTGGAGAACCGGCGTCGCGATGAAGAAAGCGATGATGGCGAAGTCGATGATGACAGCCACCAGCTGGAACCGGAAAGCGGCGGGTGTGCGCCCGTGATAGAGCTTGCGCAGCCGGTCGTGCAGCCGCGCCAGGGTTGAAACCGCCTGTGATCCGCCCGTGCCTGCCGCTTTCATGACGATTGCGGTGGCGTTCGCTGCAGGAACCGCCCGGCGGAATGCAGCCAGCCCGGAAGAGCGGTGGTCACACCAATTCCACTTCGACCACGCCCGGCACCGCTCGCATCGCCGAGGCGATCTGTGGGGAGATCCGGTAGCGGTTCGGCAGCTCGATCTCGATTTCCCCCTCGCCTTCTTCCTTGATCAGCACGAAGCTCACCTGGCCCTCGCCCCTGACGGCAAGCTGCCCAGCCAGTGTGCTGATCGGCGCGGCGTTGCGCACGAAAATGCGCAGTGCCTTCTGGATGCGGCTTGCCTCGTCCTCCAGCGACTGTACCGAGTTGATGCGCAGATTGACGCCTTCGGGCCTGTCCTCGGCCGCGACCGTGATGACGACGGAGCGGCCGGCTTCGAGCAGGTCGCGATACTGCGCCAGCCCTTCCGAAAACAGCACGGCTTCGTACTGTCCGGATGTATCGGAAAAGGCAATGACGCCCATCTTGTTGCCGGTGCGCGTCTTGCGCTCCTGCTTGGATGTCACCGTGCCGGCCAGACGCCCGGCGGCGGCACCGCGCTTGACGGCCGCCGAAAACTCGGCCCACGTCTGCACCCGCATCTTCTGCAGCGCTGCCTTGTACTCGTCGAGTGGATGCGCCGAGAGGTAGAAGCCGACCACCTGGAATTCGCGGTGCAGCCGGTCGGCGGCGAGCCACGGTTCCGTCGCCGGCAGATTGAGCGCCTGCGACTGGGCGCCGAGCGAGGTGCCGAAGATGTCGTGCTGGCCGGAGACCGCGTTCTGCTGCGCCAGCGACGCCAGCCCCATCATGCGTTCCACGCCCGCCAGCATCGACGCACGATCATGGCCGAAGCAGTCGAGCGCGCCGGCCATGATCAGGCTTTCGAAAACGCGCTTGCCAACGATCTTCGGATCGACCCGCTCGCAAAAATCGGCGAGGTTCTTGAACGGTTTTTCGCCACGCTGGGCAACGATGTGCTCGACCGCCGCGTCGCCGACGCCCTTGAGCGCGGCCAGCGAATAGTAGATGCGGTTCTCACCGACCTCGAAGGGACGAAAGCTCGATATCACCGACGGCGCCAGCACCTCGATGCCCAGGCGCAGCGCATCCTGGCGGAAGTCGGCGAGCTTGTCGGTGTTGCCCATGTCGAGCGTCATCGACGCCGCCAGGAACTCGACCGGATAATGCGCCTTGAGATAGGCGGTCTGGTACGAGACGACCGCGTAAGCCGCGGCGTGCGACTTGTTGAAACCATAGTCGGCGAACTTGGCCAGCAGGTCGAAAATGAAGTCGGCTTGCGGCTTGCCGACACCGCGCTCCACCGCGCCGGTGACGAAGCGCTCGCGCTGCTTGTCCATCTCGGCGCGGATCTTCTTGCCCATGGCACGGCGCAGCAGATCGGCTTCGCCGAGCGAGTAGCCGGCAAGCTCCTGCGCGATCTGCATCACCTGTTCCTGGTAGACGATGACGCCTTGCGTCTCCTTCACCAGATGGTCGATCTTGGGATGGATCGACGCCATCTCCTCCTCGCCATGCTTTCTGGCATTGTAGGTCGGGATGTTCTCCATCGGCCCCGGCCGGTAGAGCGCGACCAGCGCGATAATGTCCTCGATGCAGTCGGGCCGCATGCCGATCAGCGCCTTGCGCATGCCCGCACTTTCCACCTGGAACACGCCGACCACTTCGCCGCGCGACAGCATGGCGTAGGTCTCGGGATCATCGAGCGGGATCGTCGCCAGGTCGATCTCGATGCCGCGCCGGCGGATCAATTTCACCGCCGTTTCGAGCACCGTCAGGGTCTTCAGGCCGAGGAAGTCGAACTTCACCAGCCCGGCCTGCTCGACATATTTCATGTTGAACTGGGTGACCGGCATGTCCGAGCGCGGATCGCGGTACATCGGCACCAGCTCCGACAGCGGCCGGTCGCCGATGACGATGCCGGCGGCGTGTGTCGAAGCGTGCCGATAGAGGCCTTCCAGCTTCTGCGCCATGTCGAGCAGCGTCTGGACGATCGGCTCCCTTTCGGCCTCTTCGGCAAAGCGCGGCTCGTTGGCGATGGCGTCCGCGAGCTTGACCGGATTGGCTGGGTTCTGCGGCACCATCTTGGAGAGCTTGTCGACCTGGCCATAAGGCATCTGCAGCACGCGGCCGACGTCGCGCAGCACGGCGCGAGCCTGCAGCGTACCGAAAGTGATGATCTGTCCGACCTGGTCGCGGCCGTATTTCTGCTGGACGTAGCGGATGACCTCCTCGCGGCGATCCTGGCAGAAGTCGATGTCGAAGTCGGGCATCGACACGCGGTCGGGATTGAGGAAGCGCTCGAACAGCAGCGAGAAGCGCAGCGGATCGATGTCGGTGATGGTCGTCGAATAAGCGACCAGGGAACCTGCGCCCGAACCACGGCCCGGCCCGACCGGGATGCCCTGTGCCTTGGCCCATTTGATGAAGTCGGCAACGATCAGGAAATAGCCGGGAAACTTCATCTTGGTGATGATGCCGAGCTCGAAATTCAACCGCTCGCGATATTGCTCGACCGTGTAGCCGGGAGTCGGGCCATGCGCGGCCAGCCGCGCGTCGAGCCCCTCATGCGCCTGACGGGCCAGTTCGTCGGCTTCCGCCTGCACGGCGGCGTCATTGTCGGCGACATCGCCGCCGGTGAAGCGCGGCAGGATCGGATTGCGATTCCTGGGATAGTAGGAGCAGCGCAGCGCGATCTCGACGGTGTTGTCGATCGCCTCCGGCAGATCGGCGAACAGCCGCGCCATATCGGCCTGACTGCGCAGGAAATTGTCCGGCGACAGCCGGCGGCGGTTGTCGACGGCGACGACAGAGCCCTCGGCGATGGCGATCAGCGCGTCATGCGCGTCATAATCGTCGCGCGCCGAGAAGAACGCCTCGTTGGTGGCGACCAGCGGCAATTCATGGGCGTAGGCCAGATCGATCGAGGATTTCTCGATCATCCGATCATAGCCGGAAACCCGATCCAGCTCGACATAGAGCCGGTCGCCGAACATCGACTTCAGGGTCAAAAGCCGTGCCTCGGCCAGATCGCGGCGATCTTCCTTGAGCGCAATGCCGATCGGTCCGCGCGGCCCGCCACTGAGGCAGATCAGCCCGTCACAATAGCCATGCATCATTTCCGTGGTCAGGTGCACGGCCTCGCCTGGCGGCGTTTCGAGGTAGACGCGGCTGACCAGCCTGACCAGATTGGAATAGCCGGCCTCGGTCGCGGCAAGCAGGACGACCGGCCGCATGTCTGGGCCTTGCCGCCTGCGGTCGCGCTGGCCATCGCTGTTTTCGCCGGAAAATGCGAGCGAAATCTGGCAGCCGATGATCGGCTGGATGCCGTCCTTCACCGCCTTCTGCGCGAATTCCAGCGCGCCGAACAGATTGTTGGTGTCGGTGACGGCAATGGCCGGAGCTTCGTCCTTGACCGCGTGAGCGACCACCTTGCTAATCTGCAAGGCGCCTTCCAGCAGCGAATAGGCCGAATGCACGCGCAGATGGACGAAGGGCCGAGCGGGCGCCTCCGGCCGCGCCGCAGCAATCGCTGCTTCGCGCTTCAGGGGATCGCGGGGAAGTTTTTCGTCGGCCATGGTGCTGCGTGAAGGTCCTTGAGTCGATGGACATGTATTGTCCGGGACCGCGCGATGCCAGTCCAGCACAAACAACTGCTGACCACAGGCTTGCCGGCGCCCTGCTCGGACCACAGAGATTGTTTCGAAATTCGCTCTGGCGAGTCATGTGGTGGTGGTTTCGAGAACCGGAGCGCAGCGGACATTTGGGTCCGTGAGCACCGGAAGCGCAGAAAACGCCATCAGATGGCCGCCAGAGTAGAGTTTCCAAACAATCTCTCAGGCAAACTCCATGATCACCGCATCGACGGCCAGGCTGTCGCCCGGCTTGGCGTTGAGTTTGGAGACGACAAGGTCGCGTTCGGCGCGCAGCACGTTTTCCATCTTCATCGCTTCGACCACGGCGAGCGTCTCGCCGGTCTTGACCTCCTGGCCTACGGCAACGGCAATCGACACGACAAGGCCAGGCATCGGGCAAAGCAGCAGTTTCGACGTGTCCGGCGCAATCTTTTCCGGCATCAGCCTTTCAAGCTCGGCGGTGCGCGGCAGCATAGCGCGCGCGGTCACGGACATACCCTTCCAGGCGACGCGAAAGCCATTGGCAACCGGCCTGATCTGCGCCGTAACCTTGCGCTTGCCGACCGTGCCGCGCCAGATCAGGTCGCCCGGCCGCCAGTCGGACGAAACGGTCAGCGCCTTGCCCCCCTCAATCGACAGATCGATTTCCATCGGAATGGAAATCATGCCCTCGAGGATGGACGCCGACAGATAGTCGTCGCCGATCTTCACCACCCAGTCGCGCTTCAGCGCTCCCGAATGCGGCGCCAGCCGCCCGCCCAGCCGGTCGAGCCGATCACGGCGCAGCAGCTCCACCGCCGTCGCAATCGACGCCAGCACGGCCTTCTCATCATTGTTCGGCACGACAGGTGCAAAACCGTCGGGATATTCCTCTGATATGAAAGCGGTCGATATCTGCCCTTCCCGCCAGCGCGGATGCTGCATCAGCGCCGCCAGGAACGGGATGTTGTGTTCGATGCCGTCGACGACGAAACTGTCGAGCGCTTCCGACATGGCATCGATGGCTTCCAGACGCGTCGGCGCCCAGGTGCACAGCTTGGCCAGCATCGGATCGTAGAACATCGAGATCTCGGAGCCTTCGGTGACGCCCGTGTCGTTGCGGATGACGATATCGTCGAATTGGCCTTCTTCCGGCGGCCGGTAGCGCGTCAGCCGGCCGATCGAGGGCAGGAAATTGCGGTACGGGTCTTCGGCGTAGAGCCGGCTTTCCACCGCCCAGCCGTTCAGCTTGATATCGCCTTGCTTCAAGGCGAGCTTTTCGCCCGCCGCTATGCGGATCATCTGCTCGACCAGATCGATGCCGGTGACAAGCTCCGTCACCGGATGCTCGACCTGCAATCGTGTATTCATTTCAAGGAAATAGAAGTTCTTGTCCTTGTCGACGATGAACTCGACCGTGCCGGCGCTCTGGTAGTCGACAGCCCTGGCCAACGCCACCGACTGCTCACCCATGGCCTTGCGTGTCTCGGCATCGAGGAACGGCGACGGCGCCTCTTCGGCGACCTTCTGGTTGCGGCGCTGGATCGAGCATTCGCGCTCGCCGAGATAGAGCGCGTTGCCATGCGCGTCGGCCAGCACCTGGATTTCGATATGGCGCGGATCGACGACGAATTTCTCGATGAAGACGCGATCATCGCCGAACGAACTCTTGGCTTCCGAGCGCGCCCGGTCGAAGCCGTCGCGTACTTCCGACTGGCTCCAGGCGATGCGCATGCCCTTGCCGCCGCCACCGGCCGAAGCCTTGATCATCACGGGATAGCCGATCTCGCCGGCGATCTTTTCGGCATGGTCGGCATTCTCGATGACGCCGAGCCAGCCGGGCACGGTGGAAACCTTGGCGGCATTGGCGAACTTCTTCGATTCGATCTTGTCGCCCATCGCCTTGATCGCCTTGGGCTTCGGGCCGATGAAGATGATGCCTTCCGCTTCCAGTGCCTCACAGAAGGCCGCCCGCTCGGACAGGAAGCCGTAGCCGGGATGCACGGCCTGAGCGCCCGTCTCCTTGCAGGCGGCAATGATCTTTTCAGGCACGAGATAGCTCAGAGCCGCGGGCGAAGGCCCGATATGCACCGCCTCGTCGGCCATCTCGACATGAACCGCATCGCGATCGGCATCGGAATAGACGGCAACCGTGACGATGCCCATCTTGCGCGCCGTTTTGATGACACGGCAGGCAATCTCGCCACGATTGGCGATCAGGATCTTGGTGAACATTCGGATGTCGTTCCTCCGGCGAAGCGGTCCAGTTCTATGGACAATTCCGGCGCGCCTCAAGGGGCGGGCCCGGGAGGCGTGTTCGGCCCCGCACGAGTTCAATTCTACCGACTTTCACACCGACAAATTAAAGAACAGGCGATAGGCATATTTCAGGGTCCGCAGAAGAGACGGTAGACAAACTTCAATGGTCAAAATAGCAAAATGGCTAGCAGTCCTGGCGATCAGCATCGTTCTGGCGATACCGGCGTATATGATCCTGATCAATTTCGCCGGCATCGGACTGAATGCCGCGCTTTCCAGCTATTTCGCGCCGCGTATGAGGCAGGAGCCAGCAAGGCAGGCGAAAGATACGCCCGCGGATGGCAAATACCAGAATGTCTACAATCCCAAGAGAGGGTACGCCTTGTCGTCTATCGAGCATTTCAAGGAGTTCGACAGGCTGCGGGTGGCCAGCATTCAGCTCGTCTTGGACGCTGGTCTCTTTCAAGGCTCAACCGCTTCGAGCAAGAAATCCGCCGCCCGGATCGCAGCGCTCGAATTTGCGCGGGACGAATGCCAGGAATTCTTGAAGACATTCGCTGAAAAATGCCGGGTATCGGATACGTCCGCCGACCTGTGGACGGGCAAAACGGCAATGATCCGGTTTAGCCTCCAGTTTGTGCAAAAAGGCGATTTCGGGACCGTCGCTAAAAGTGAAAAATTGATCGCCAACACGATCTCGTTCAGATACCAGGATGATGGCGATGTGAGATTCTCGTTGACCGATCCGGAGCCTGCCAGGAAAAAGCGCGCGGAAATCTATCAGGCGATCTACAAGGATTGCGCCGCTATCAAAGAACAGTATGGAAACTGTTCGATCTACACGGTTTCAATTCAATCGGACCCGGTAGGCAAGGAAGGTCAGCAAAGCGCCCGCGTTTCGGGGTCTTCCTCGCAGGCGGTCATCCAGCCCATGGAAGATTAGTCTACAGCCGCTCCCGGCATTGCAATTTGCTGCGCATCGCAGCATTGAATATGCATTCAAAAGCTGAAACCTTGAATGCTTGGGAGGAACTGCCCCATGAAAACCCGCGCCGCAGTTGCTGTCGCCGCCGGAAAGCCGCTGGAGATCATGGAGGTCGACCTCGACGGTCCGCGCGGGGGCGAGGTGCTGGTCGAGATCAAGGCGACAGGGATCTGCCACACCGATGAGTTCACGCTGTCGGGTGCCGATCCCGAAGGCCTGTTTCCGGCCATCCTCGGCCATGAGGGCGCCGGCGTGGTCGTTGATGTCGGCAAGGGCGTCACCTCGGTCAAGAAGGGCGATCACGTCATCCCGCTCTATACGCCCGAATGCCGCCAGTGCCCGTCCTGCCTGTCACGAAAGACCAATCTGTGCACGGCCATCCGCGCCACGCAGGGCCAGGGCCTGATGCCCGACGGTTCGTCGCGCTTTTCCATCGGCAAGGACAAGATCTTTCACTACATGGGCTGCTCGACCTTCTCCAACTTCACCGTGCTGCCCGAGATCGCGCTGGCCAAGGTCAATCCCGACGCCCCCTTCGACAAGATCTGCTACATCGGCTGCGGCGTCACCACCGGCATCGGGGCGGTGATCAACACCGCCAAGGTCGAGCAAGGGGCCACGGCCGTCGTCTTCGGCCTCGGCGGCATCGGCTTGAATGTCATCCAGGGGTTAAAACTTGCCGGCGCCGACATGATCATCGGCGTTGACCTCAACAACGACAAGAAGGCTTGGGGCGAGAAGTTCGGTATGACGCATTTCGTCAATCCGAAGGAGATCGACGGCGATGTCGTGCCCCACCTCGTCAACATGACCAAGCGCGGCGCCGACCAGATCGGTGGTGCCGACTACACATTCGACTGCACCGGCAGCACCAAGGTGATGCGCCAGGCGCTGGAAGCCTCGCATCGCGGCTGGGGCAAATCGGTCGTCATCGGCGTTGCCGGCGCCGGCCAGGAGATCTCGACACGGCCGTTCCAGCTGGTCACCGGACGGACCTGGATGGGCACCGCCTTTGGCGGCGCGCGCGGCCGCACCGACGTGCCGAGGATCGTCGACTGGTACATGGACGGCAAGATCCAGATCGACCCGATGATCACCCACACGCTGAAGCTCGAGGACATCAACAAGGGCTTCGACCTCATGCATGAGGGCAAGTCGATCCGAAGTGTGGTTATTTACTGAAGAAGACCACAAGCCGCCGACCAACCGGCCTGCGACCTCTGTGGTTCACAACTGGGAGGAGAAAAACATGGCGGAGAAACTGCATCCGAAAATCGACAATGGCTTGCCCAGGGAAAGCGCAAGCTTTGCCGGCGGCACGCTGGTCTGCGCCTGCACCAGCAATCCGGTGAAGGTGAAGGTCAAGGGCCAGATCGCCCACAACCACGCCTGCGGCTGCACCAAATGCTGGAAGCCGGAAGGCGCGGTGTTCTCAGTCGTTGCCGTGGCCGGCACCGGCGACGTGACCGTCACCGAGAATGGCGACAAGCTCAAAGTGGTCGACCCGTCAGCGCTGATCCAGCGTCATGCCTGCACCGGCTGCGGTGTCCACATGCACGGACCGGTCGAGCGCGACCACGCGTTCAAGGGGCTTTCCTTCATCCATCCGGAGCGGTTCGAGGAGGACGGCTGGTCACCTCCGGGTTTCACCGCTTTCGTCTCGTCGATCATCGAATCGGGTGTCGATCCGAAGCGAATGGAGGGCATTCGTGCCCAGTTGAAGGGCATCGGGCTGGAACCCTATGACTGCCTCAATCCCGGCCTGATGGACTATATCGCCACCTGGACGGCGAAGAAGTCCGGCGCCTTGCCGGCTTAGTATCTAATCGGATTGTATCCATGGGGCCGGACGAAATCGTCTGGCCCCATGCTCATTGGAACCAGCGATGCCAGCACCTGCCATTTACGTCGATGCCGACGCCTGTCCGGTCAAGGCCGAGGTCGAAAAGGTCGCCGAGCGCCATGGCATCGTCGTCACCTACGTCTCCAATGGTGGCTTGCGCCCTTCCCGCGACCCGATGATCCGCAACGTCGTGGTGTCCAAGGGCGCCGATGCCGCCGACGACTGGATCGTCGACAATGCGCGGACCAACGACATCGTGATCACCGCGGACATTCCGCTGGCCGCCCGCGCGGTGGCGCTCGGCGCGCATGTGCTTGGGCCAACCGGACGTCCTTTCACGCCGGAAACAATCGGCATGGCGGTGGCGATGCGCGACCTGAAACAGCATTTGCGCGAGACAGGCGAAAGCAAGGGCTACAATGCCAGCTTCGCGCCGCAGGACCGTTCGCGGTTTCTCGGCGAACTCGACCGCATCTTGCGGCGGGCGCTCAAATCCGCCACACCGCAGTAGAAACCGAGCGCCATCCAAGGTTGGGAACCGCCATGGCTGCCGAAACCCCGATGAAGCCTCCCTTGCAGCGCCACATGCTGTTTGCGGTGTCGGCCTGCTTCGGCGTCGTGGCGCTTGCCGTGGCGTTGCTGCTGCATGCCTCGCTCGCCTATTCGATCGGCGCCAACGCATTCTTTGCTACCTACGTCATTCTTGTCGTCACCCAGATGCCGAAATTCACCGGCAGGTATCTGAGCAAGAATGCGCGCGCCACCGACCAGCCGATGCTGGTCATCTTCGCGGTGACTTTGGTCGTCGTCGGCGTTGCCACCTTCTCGTTGTTTCAGCTGATAAATGAGAAAGACAGCACCCACCCTATCGAACTGATCTTCGCGCTGCTGTCGATCCCGCTTGGCTGGTTCACAATCCATGCCATGGCGGCGCTCCATTATGCCCATGTCTACTGGATGGACGGCGATGCGGTCGACGCCGAGACCAAGAAGAAGATTCCGGTCGGCGGACTGCTGTTCCCAGGCGACAAACGGCCGGAAGGCTGGGATTTCCTCTACTTCTCGACGGTTATCGGCATGACGGCGCAGACCGCCGACACCAACATCTCTACGACGCATATGCGACGTGTCGTGCTTGTCCATTCGATCCTGTCGTTTTTCTTCAACACGGTCATCGTCGCCGCCGCCGTCAATCTCGCCGTCAGCCTGGGCGCTCCGTAATAAATCCGTGATCGGATGAAACATTGGTTTGGATCGCGACGTATCAGGAGGACAATGAACGCGCGGGCCACGCCGTGAGGCCGGGAGACGAGACAAGATGGAATCCGTTGCCAGAAGCCAATCCGACCCTGGCGCCTCGGCCTCGAACGAAAAACCGCTGATCTACCGGCAGTCGCGCTGGACGCGGCTGACACATTGGCTCTGGGCCATCTCGCTTTTCTTCATGCTGCTATCCGGCCTGCAGATCTTCAATGCCCGTCCGCAACTCTATATCGGCAAGGAGTCTGGTTTTGGCTACAACAACACCATCTTCGCCATCGGCGCCGAGAACACCAACGTCGGGCCACGCGGCTACACCGAGATTTTCGGGCATCGCTTTGACACCACAGGCGTGCTCGGCTGGTCGGGGCCAGCGGGCCAGGAGACATCCCGCGCCTTTCCGTCCTGGGCGACCATCCCGTCCTACTACGACCTCGGCACCGCCCGTGTCGTCCATTTCTTCTTCGCCTGGATACTGACCACGACCTTGATCGTCTGGTTTGTCGCCAGCACCGTGAACGGCCATCTGCGCCGCGACCTCGCGCCACGCCTGAACGATCTAAAGCGGTTGCCGCAGGACATCATCGATCACGCCAAGCTCAAATTCCACCACACGCGGGAGTACAACACGCTGCAGAAGATGGCTTATGGCGGCGTGCTGTTCGTCCTCCTGCCGCTGATGATCATCACCGGCCTGGCGATGTCGCCAAGCATGAATTCGGTGCTGCCGTTCCTCAACGATCTGCTCGGTGGCCGGCAGACGGCACGCACCATCCATTTCACCGTGATGGTGCTGCTGGTCGTTTTCTTCGTCGTCCATATCCTGATGATCCTGGCCGCGGGCCCGATCAACGAACTGCGCTCGATCATCACCGGCTGGTACCGCACCGATCCTCCCGCTCAGGACGACAAAACCGCCGAGAGGAGTGCCTGACATGGCGAAGTTTGAGATCAGCCGCCGCAAATTCCTGACCGGTGCCAGCCTCGGTGCCTCCGGCATCATGCTGTCGGGCTGCGACGCCTTCGACAGCCAGTTGAGCGTTGGCAGTGGCTTGCGCAGTTTTCTCGAAAATGCCAATGACCTGACATACCGGGCACAGCGCCTGCTCGCCGGACGTGACGCGCTGGCGCAGGAATTCACTGAAGCCGACATCCGCCAGCCGCAGCGGCCGAACGGTGTCACGGCGCCCGATGATGACGTCTACAAGGGCTTTCTCGCCAACAACTTCGCCGACTGGCGGCTGGAAGTTTCAGGCCTGGTCGAAAAGCCGCTGTCGCTCAGCCGCGAGCAGTTGATGAACATGCCGAGCCGCACCCAGATTACTCGCCATGACTGCGTCGAAGGCTGGAGCTGCATCGCCAAATGGACCGGCACGCCGCTGTCGCTGGTGCTGGACCAGGCGGTGGTCAAGCCGCAGGCGCGCTACGTCCTGTTCCATTGCCTCGACACGATCGACCGCAGCCTTTCCGGCGACATCAAATATTACGGCTCCATCGACCTGATCGATGCCCGTCACCCGCAGACGATCCTCGCCTATGGCGTGAACGGCAAGCCGCTACCGGTCGAGAACGGCGCGCCGCTGCGCGTCCGCGTCGAGCGCCAACTCGGCTACAAGATGCCGAAATATCTGTACAAGATCGAACTGGTCGACGGCTTCGCCACTATCGGCGGCGGCAGGGGCGGCTATTGGGAAGACAATGGCTACGACTGGTATGGCGGTATCTGAACCTCACACCGCAAGCGCCTCGGCTTGAAATGGCCGCGCCTACAGCGCGCAACGAAACAGCTCGCCCTTTCCGGCAATTTGCTCTGAAATGCCGCCAAGCCGCAGCATATGCCAGGCAAGTGCATGGTTGCTCGAGGTGACCGGTTTCTTCAGCTCCTTCTCGACCTCCTCGATGATCCGGGCGACGCGCACGCTGGTACAGGAGACGAACACGGCCTCACAGTCGCTCGACGCGCCGATTTCCAAGATGGCCTGTTTGACCGATGCCGGCGTGATGCGCGCAACGACATTGTCGTCCGCCTCATTGAAGGAACCCATGACCGGAATATCCATCCCCCGCGCAATCAGCGATGCCCGCAGGGAGTGATTGATTTTCGCGAGGTAAGGGGTGAGCAGCGCGATCCGTGAGACACCCAGGGCCTTCAGCGCGGCTCGCGCCGCCGTCACCGGGTTGGTCACTTGCACGCCCGGCAGCACCTCATGAACGCGCGCGGCAACCTTGTCCTCGCCGATGACAAGCGCTCCCGACGTGCAGGCAAAGCCGATCACATCGAACTTGACGTCGGGCAATAGTCCGACCGTTCCTGGGATGATGGCCGCCATCTTCATCAAGTTTTCCGGCGTGATCTCGACATCGCTGTAGAGCCGGGCCCCGTACAGCGCGATGTCGCGAGCGGGCAGCGCATAGCGGAATTCATCCTCGATGGTCTGGTCGGTCCGCAGCACGAGCAGGCCGAGATTGGCGCGTGTGCCGATACCGTCATCGGTCTTGAAGGGAATGCGTTCCTTGTCGAGGACAAGCGTGTCGTCGGCGCGGGTAACCGGGGCGTCCATGGTGCAGTCCCCTTCCTGATGCCAATCAGAATTGTCGACAATAGAAACGGCAACAATGCCGAGCGTGTCAAGGGCTCCGTGCAAGTTTAAGATAATCACGGAAATGGCCAGGATTATGCCCTTGAGTGGATCCCTTGCCTATCGCAAATTCATGCGCCGTTGACAAATACCTGCGTCTTCCTATGAATTGTCGACAATAGAAACGAAAGCCATCCGGGACGGCAATGCACGCATTGATCTTGGGCGGGGGCGTGGTCGGGATCACCACTGCCTATCAGCTGCAAAAGGACGGTCACGCAGTCACCGTTCTCGAGCAGGCACCGCAGGTGGCCGAGGGCGCAAGCTGGGCAAATGCCGGCATGATCGCGCCCGGCCACTCCTTCGTCTGGTCATCGCCGGCCGCCCCCAAAATCCTGCTGAAGTCGCTTTTCCTGAAAGACCAGGCGCTTCGTTTCAAACTCTCCGCCGACCCGCATCTCTACAGCTGGTCGCTGGGCTTCCTCAGAGAATGCACGGCCGCCAAGGCGCACCGCAACACCCTCCTCAAACATCGGCTTGCGGTCCATTCCCAATCGGTCCTTCAGGCGGTCGTCAGGGACGAAGCAATCCAATACGACAGGACGTCGGCCGGCATTCTTTACTTCCATCGCAGCCGTCAGGCGCTCGACAAGGGCGTCGCCAACATGCGCCTGCTGGAAGCTGACGGCCAGGAGATCCGCATTATCGACGCGCGGGAAATCGTTCACCGCGAGCCGGCGCTGGCTTCGTCGCGCGGCAGCATTGCCGGCGGCATATTGTGTCCGACCGACGAAACCGGCGACGCCGCCAAGTTCACGCGCGCGCTGGCGGCCATCGTCGAAACGAGGGGCGGCAATATCCTGACAGGCACCAAGATCGTCGGGATCGAACGCAGGAACAACGCGATCACCCGTGTGGTCACCGACAAGGGAGAGGTCTTGGCCGACACGTACGTCCTGTGTCTGGGCGCGGAAAGCCCGATCCTCGCCCGCAAGATCGGCCTTGGTCTGCCGATCTATCCGGTCAAGGGATATTCGCTGACCATTCCCGTCGTCGACCCGGCCCTGGCTCCAAAACTTCCCGTTATCGACGAGCACAATCTCGTTGCCATCACGCCGATGGGCGATCGCATCCGTGTCACCGCCACCGCGGAGTTCGCGGGCTATGATCGCAGCCACAAACCGTCGGATTTCGCCTTCATGAAGCGCGTGACGCAGGACCTTTTCCCGCGCGGCATCGCCTATGATCGCGCCGAGATGCGGGCCTGCCTGAGACCGATGACGCCCAACAATCTGCCGGTCCTCGGTCTGCGCACCGTCAAAAACCTCTGGCTGAACACCGGCCACGGCCACATCGGCTGGACCATGGCGCATGGCTCGGCTCGCATCGTCGCCGATCTGATCGCCGGCCGGACCGCGCCAATCGCCCTCGACGGTATCCTTCCCACACAGGCGCAGTTCGCCGAACCAAGTGCCGCAAAGGCTTGACTGACACTATGCTCCGACCCACCAGACAAACTAGCCAGGACAACAGCGCGGCGTTGGCATCGAAGCCGATCAAGACCGGCCCGCGTGTCTATGAAGAGATCCGTCGCATGGCGATGGACTATCGCTTCAAGCCGAACGAACGCATCAACGAAGTGGCGCTTGCTGCGAGGCTGAATGTCAGCCGCAGCCCGATCCGGGAGGCTCTCCAGCGGCTGGTCACGGAGGAACTCATCACCTTCCAGACCAATCGCGGCTTCTTCTGCCGCAGCTTCGATGTCGACGAAATCGTCAATCTTTCCGATGTGCGGGCCGTGCTCGAGGAGCGCTCCGTCAGGCTGGCAATCCAGCGCGCGACCAACGAGGAGCTCGCGGCGCTCGTCGACTGGTGGACGCTCACCATGGCGCGTGCCGACTCATTTTCCAGCGCCGAACTGACCGCCAGGGACGAGGAATTTCACATCCGCATCGCCAGGCTGTCGGGCAATCCCGAACTGGCGCGCATTCTCGAAGGCATCAACACGCGCATCCATTTCGTTCGCAAGATCGAAGTGGAGAAGCACCGGCGACTGTCGACGACCTACACCGAACACAGCGAAATCGCCCGGGCCATGGTCAGCCGCGATGCCGACAAGGCCGCCAGGCTGATGCATGACCACATCACCATCAGTGTCGCCGATGCCATGTCGACCGTGAGGGAAGGCCTGGCCCGGATATACATCGACGCCGACCAGATCTGATCAGGCAACCCCGGATCTGATCATGCAACCCTTGACCGGTCAGGCAACCTTGTCGAGCAGCGGCCTCAGCACCGGGTGGATTTCCGGCGAGGCATGTTTGATCAGCGTCAGCAGCGCGCGTTCGTTCTCGTATAGGGGCCGGTCCACGCCGATATGCTCGATCAGCCAGCTGGCTTCGCCGACATCGATCGTCTCGGCGCGGCGGGCGAGTGCCTCGGCCGCCCTGTTCTTGGCTTCCCACTCGGCTTCGATGTCATCAGGGGACCGGTAGGCCTCCATGATGCCGGCAAGGCCGCCGGAGACCATCCGGCTGAAGAAGCCGCCGATTTCCGGATCGGCGCGTTCGAGGAAGACATCACGGCGCAGCGCCACATCGCGCGTCGGCGCTTCGTAGCCGGCCGAGCACATGACGAAATTGGCGATCGCCTTGACGAATAGGTCGTTCCAGGACGGATCGTTGTGTCCTTGAGCGGTACGCTCGTTGATCTTGAACAGCACCTCTGCCTCGGCGCGCGTGATGGCAATGTTGCCGTCGCCGCCATGAGCATGGAGGATACGGCGCAGCAGTTCGACCTCCGCCTTGGCGATCAGCCCGGGAACCAGCGCACCACCGAGCATCAGCGGCCCCTTGCCGTCGATGACGGCGTGGGCGACCTGTTGCAGTGCATAGACGCAAAGCTGGCCCGGTGACGATCTCGCCTCCTCCAGCACGTGCACCAGCAATTCGAGTTCGGTCCGGCTGTCGACCATGCCGTCGCGCGAGATCGTGCGGATCAGCCAGTCGGCATTGTCCTGCGAGATATAGCCCGACGGCTTCTCCTGGTGGACGATATAGTCGGTGACCGCCTCGATGAAGAAAAGCGGCCATTCCGGGCATTTGTCCTTCGCCGTGGCATCGAGCGCGAACAGTGCCTCGGCCTCGCCGCGCGTCACCACACCGTCGCCGAACACCTCATGGCGCAACATCGCCACGTCCTCCGCGGCGATGCGGCTTTTCGAGGTCAGCCCCGCCACCGGCGCGCTCATGATCAATTCGCCCATTTGTCGTCCCCGTCCGGTGCCGGCCCCAAAGCCTCATGGCCGCCAACATATCAGCAGTGTCTTGAAAAACCGGCAAACGGCGTGGTTAGCGAAGACTTGTCGGCCAAAGCATGTCGCCCAAAGTGTGCGGCGGTCTTGGGAGAACGACATGCATCAAAACAAAGATCTAGCAGGCTGCTGCAAAAGTCGCGTTTGGCTTTGTTTTGTGATTCACTTTCGTCTGACAACGGGAGTGATTTGCGATGCGGGGTCGTAGTGATGGATC